>NZ_BAAAKJ010000410.1:0-2331 GCF_039527695.1 Kitasatospora putterlickiae | reverse complement strand
CGGGCCTGGCGGCTCCGGGCCTGGCGGCTCCGGGCCTGGCGGGGGAGGGGCGTCGGCGGAGCGAACGGGTGGCCTGGCGCAGGCTCGCCCGCGCCCTGTTGACGGCGCCTCCGGCCGCCTTGCGGGCACCCCGGCCCGCCCTCGCCAGACCCTTCAGGATCCGCTGGGCGATCCCCTTGAGCCTGGTGCCGACCGCCTTGCCGGCTCCCTTGAGCCTGCTGAGCAGGAAGTTGGAGATGAAGTCCAGCAACGCGACCACGCCCGCCGCGACCGCGTCGGCGAACAGGCACGCGGCCGCACCGGACTTGACCGCCTTGAGGAAGGCGACGAATTTCCCGATCGCGGCCACGATCCTGCTGACGGTGTTCCACGCCGCTACCAGGCCCTGGATGATGGTCATGATCGCGCCCGCCGCCGGCACGATCAGCGACACCAGCTTCTCGACGACGATCGAGACGATCATCCCCGGCAGCGCGGCGGCGATCGCCTGCCAGGCCATCCGGCCGATCTGGGCCATCGAGACGCAGCCCTTGACCAGGACGTTCACCAGGGTGGAGGTCAGGCCGACGACCGACTCCACCTTCTCGTCGAACCACTGCTTCACCGCGCTCCTGATCGCGCCCCACAGGTGGTGCCGGATGCCGTCGACCGCGGCGGTGCCGAGCTTCTTCAGCCACCCGCCCGGGTCGGAGGCGATGTCGCCGATCAGTACCGCGAACTCGCCGAAGACCGCGATCGCCTTCCGCACGAAGTCGATCGCGTCCAGCACGGTCGTGCGGACCGCCTCGATCGCGGCCTTCAGCCCGGCCTCCAAGGCGTCCAGCAGCGCGTTCAGCCCGGCCGCCAGCGCGTCCAGCAGTGTGTTGACGGCGTTCTTGAGCCGGTCCGCCCACGCGTTGACCTTGGCGACGGCCCGGTCCCGCCACTCCTCGATCCTGCGGCGGAACCTGTCCCGCAGTTCGGGGAAGGCCGCCAGCAGCACGTCGCAGATCTTGATCAGCGCGTCCGCGAGCCGGTTGATCAGGTCGACGGCGAACTTCCGGGCCTGGTCGATCGCCCAGTTCGCGAACGCGCGGAAGCCGTCGATGATGTCGTTGATCAGGCCGCGGAAGAAGTCGAAGACCTTGGTGACCGCTTCGACCAGCGCGTCGAAGGCCGCCTTGACCTTGGACTTGACCCAGCCCCACCAGCCCTCGGACTCCTCCTTCTTGCGGTCCTTCTCCTTCCGCGCCTTCTCCTCGGCCTCCCGCCGCTTGTCCTGGATCTTCCGGTTGTCCTGCTGCCGGCGGTCCTCGACGTCCTGGTCGGCCTCGGTGCGCTTGCCGTCGATCCGGCCGGTGGTGTCCCGGTGCTCCGCGCCGGCGTCCCGGTCCGCGTCGGAGACCTTCAGGTCCTGCTCGCCGCGCCACTGCTCGCGCTCGGCCCGGACCCGCGCCGCGGCGTCGCTCCGCTCGCCCGCCTGGGCCTGGGCGTTGTCGGCCACCGCCTGGTCGATCCCGGCCTGGTTCCGGCGGCGCTCCTCGGCCTCGCCCTGCTTCTGGCGGGCCTGCTCGGAGCCCAGCCGGCCCTGGCCCTGGCCGACCGCCGCCTGGATCTGCGGGCCGCGCTCCTGCCGGGCCACCAGGCCGATGCCCGGCCCGCTGTCGACCGCGCGTCCGGCACCGCCGGGTCCGGGCTGACGGCCGCCCCCCGGGACGGAGGCCGTGAGGGTCTCGTCGGGCACGTCCGGGAAGATCCGGTCCTCGCCCATCGGCTTGGCGGCGTCCTCCCGGCCGACGCCGAGGATCCGGGCGGAACCGTCCTTGAGCCGCGCCGCCTGCGCGTCGGTGCGCGCCGGGTCGCTCTCGCCGGTCAGTTCGACCCTGGGCGCCCGCCCGACCGTGGTGTTCAGCGCCGGATCGGTCGAGGGCACGCCGTCGACCGCGCCCTGCAGCCGCTGCACCTCCTGCGGCGACACCTGGCCGCCCGCGTCGTCGGCGACGTGCGGCGCGGCGACCCGCTCGCCGGGGTTGCGGCCCTCGACCGTCCTCCGCTCGACCTCCTGCCGAGCCCCGTCCCCGCTCCGGGGACCGACCCGCTCCAGCCGCTCGGTCACCGTCTCGGCCGGGGGCGCCGCCTCGGGTGTCCCGGACAGGGTCCGCGGGGCCCCGGACGGACGCTGGACGGCGGGCGGGTCGGCCCGCAGCCGGGCGTGCCGCTCGGCGACGGTGCGGTTCACCGAACCGTCCACGCCGTCCAGCGCGGCGGCCATCCGATCGGGCGGCAGGCTCGCGGCGGTGGCCAGCGCGCCTTGCGGGTCCTGGGCGGAGACGTCGGGCGGGGCGGGCTGCT
>NZ_BAAAKJ010000409.1:0-14202 GCF_039527695.1 Kitasatospora putterlickiae | reverse complement strand
GTCCGCACCGCGCGCGGCGGTGTCGGACCACCGGCCGCTGGTGGTGCGGGTGTCGCTCTAGGGCAGCCTCAGGGCTGCCGGGACAGGTGCCCGTTCTGCTGGGGAACGAGCGGGACGGTCGGGGTGGGCGGGGAGGGTGCGGACGTCGGGGCGGGCGGGGCGAGTACGGCGGTGACGGCGGCCTGGGGATGGTCGGCGGCGGGCGGGGGCTCGTACTGGAGGAGCAGCATGGCGGCGTCGTCGCCGAGTTGCCGCCCGACGTGGCGCACCACGTCCTCGTGCAGCCGGCGCAGCACGTCGACCGGGCCGCCGCCGTCGGCGCAGCGCGGGAGGCGTTCGGCGAGCGGGTAGAAGGCGCCGGCCCGGTCGCGGGCCTCGATGACGCCGTCGGTGAAGAGCAGGACGCGGTCGCCGGGGATGAGCGGGACCCGGTGGACCGGGGGGCGGACGTCGGCGGGGTCGAGGACGCCGAGCGGGGGCACCGTTTCGGCGAGTTCGAGCGGGCGGGCGGCCTCGGTGCCGCGCAGCAGCAGCGGGGCGGGGTGGCCGCAGTTGACGATCTCGGCGGTGCCGTCGGGGCCGACGCCGATCAGGACGAGGGTGACGAACTCCTCCTCGACGCCGGGGTGGTCGTTCTCGTGCAGGGCCCGGTCGAGGCTGTCGGCGAGCCAGCCGGCCACCCGGTCCAGGGCGGCCTCCTGGTGGGCGGCCTCGCGGAAGGCGCCGAGCACGGCGGCGGCGGTCTCCACCGCGCCCAGGCCCTTGCCGCGGACGTCGCCGACGACGGCGCGCACGCCGTGCCGGGTGTTGACGACCTCGTAGAGGTCGCCGCCGATCCGGGCGTGGGCGGCGGCGGCCGCGTAGTGGACGGCGGCGCGCACGGTGCCGACCCGGTCGGGGACGGGGCGCAGCAGGACCCGCCGGGCGATCGAGGCGACGAGTTGGGCGTCGGCGAGCAGCCGCTCCTGGCGCAGCCTCAGGGTGGCGCTGACCCAGCCGATCGCGGCGACGAGGACGATGGCGAAGACGGTGGCGCTGTGCACGGACTCGCCGAGCACGTCGTTGTGGAAGGCCATCAGGAAGGCGGCGGCCTCGGTGCAGGCGCCGATGGCGAGGGGGTACCAGGTGCGGCGGCTGACCACGGCGGCCAGCGCCGGAACGGCGGTGAGCGCCGGTTCGACGGTCACCGCGGCGTCGGTGAAGTAGTCGAGGACGACGACCAGCGCCATGCCGATGAACGGCAGTGTCAGTGCCGTCCTCGGCCAGGTGCCGGTCGCGCCGGGTGCGGCCCCCGGGGTCGGCCCGGCGAACCGTTCTCTGATCCATCCGGTCGCGCTCAACTTCGGTTCTCCAGCAGAAGACGCCGATGCCCGTGGGCACCTGCGGTGATGACTGAGGGTTAGGGAATGCGGGCCTCGCTGGCGGCCGGAGCTCGGGGGTTGACCGGTTACCGACCCCACAATATGCGCGAAACGTGCACTACGCACAGGTTTCGCCCGATGCCGTGATGACTTGAATGCTCTCCGTGACTCATTCTTCACTGTTCCCGATCAGGAGCCGTTCCAACTCTTTTCGGCCGGGAAGTCCTGCGGGTTGTTCGATCCGGCCGCTGCGGACGTACAGGAACGAGGCCGTGACCTGCTCCAGGGGGACGCCCGCCTGCTCCGCCCACGCCAGCCGGTAGACGGCGAGTTGGAGCGGGTCGGCGGTCTCCTCGCGGTGCGTCTTCCAGTCCACCACTTCATAGCGTGACGCGCCGCCGAATTCTGACCCGTCGTCACCGTCACGGTAGACCGCGTCGATCCGGCCGCGCACCACCCGGCCCGCCAGCACCAGCTGGAACGGCGCCTCGACGCGCAGCGGCTCGCGGTGCGCGTAGGGGGTGCGCAGGAAGGCGTCCTTGAGCCGTTCGAGGTCCTGCTCGTCCTCGATGCCGTCGTCGTCGGCGCCGGGCAGCGCGCCGGGGCCGATCAGCATCAGCGGTTCGATCCGGGACTGCACCCAGGCGTGGAAGCGGGTGCCGCGCCGGGCGGCGGGCTGCGGCGGGCGGGGCATCGGGCGGGCCAGGTCGTGCGCGAAGCCGTCCGGGTCGGCGGCCAGGCGCAGCAGCTGGGTGGCGGAGAGCGAGGCGGGCAGCGGCACCTGCCGCACCCGGCCGCGGGAGCGTTCCAACTCGCCGAGCAGCGCCTTCAGGTCGCGGTCCCAGGACTCCACCAGCCGGCGGTCCTCGGGGGCCATCGGCTCGGGTTCGGGGGCGGGCGCCCCGGCCAGCCGGCGGTGCACGACCTCGGCGACCCGGCGGCGGGCGTGCTGGGCGGCCGGGTCGAGGGGCAGCGGCCAGGGGCGTTCGACGGCCGCGGCGAGCGCCGGGTTCTCCTCGCCGTCGGCGGGCGGCTCGGCCCAGACGGCGATCTCGCCGTTGCCGGGCCGCTCGACGTGCTCGCGCAGCCGCTCCAGGAAGTCGGACGGGCCGCGCGGGGTCTTCTGGCTGGGCCCCCACCAGTGGCCGGAGGCGAGCAGCAGGGCGCGCGGGCGGGTGAAGGCGACGTAGCCCAGACGCAGTTCCTCGACGGCGGAGTGCTCGGCCAGGGCGGCCTTGAACTCCTTCATCGCCTTGGCGTTCCAGCCGCCGCGCACCTCGGGCAGGGTGGCGGCGTCGCCGCGCAGGGCGTGCGGCAGGACGCGCTTGGTGCTGGTCCAGCGCTCGCGCGGGGAGGAGGACGGGAAGGCGCCCTTGACCAGGCCGGGGACGGCGACCACGTCCCACTCCAGGCCCTTGGACTTGTGAGCGGTGAGGACCTTGACGGTGTCCTCGCCGCCGGGCAGGCCGGCGTCCAGGCCGCGGTCGTGCTCCTGGGCGGCGCGCAGGAATCCGAGGAAGGCGGCGAGGCCGGGGTCGCCGTCGAGGTCGGCGAAGGAGGCGGCGACGTCGAGGAAGGCGTGCAGGGTCTCCCGGCGGCGGGCGGCCAGGGCCTGCGGGGAGGCGGCGAGTTCGACCTCCAGGCCGGTGACGGCGAGGACCCGGTGCAGCACGTCCATCAGCGGATCGGCGAGCGAGCGGCGCAGCTCGCGCAGTTCCCGGGCGAGCCGGGCGAAGCGGACCCGGGCCTCGGCGGAGAACGGCAGCTCGTCGGCCTCCTGGGCGTCCAGGAAGGTCTCCAGGGCGTCGGCGAGCGAGACCACCTCGGTGGGGTCGGTCTCGGCGACGGCGGCGGCGAGCGCCTCGACGCCCTGCGGGCGCTCGGTGCGGACGAGTTCGGCGGCGCGCCGGCCGAGCAGGGCGAGGTCGCGCGGGCCGATCCGCCAGCGCGGGCCGATCAGCAGCCGGACCAGGGCGGCGTTGGCGGTCGGGTCCTGGAGCACCTCGCAGACCGCGACCAGGTCGGCGACCTCGGGCAGGTGGAGCAGCCCGCCGAGGCCGACCACCTCGACCGGCACGTCCCGGGCGACCAGCGCGGCGTGCACGTCGGGGAAGGCGGCGCCGCCCCGACACAGCACGGCGATCCGGCCGGGGGCGGTGCCGGTGCGCACCAGGTGGTCGATCTCGTCGGCGAGCCAGTCGACCTCCTCGGCGTGGGTGGGCAGCAGCGCGGCCCGCACCCGGCCGTCGCGCTCGGCGCCGGGGGCGGGGCGCAGCGCCTCGACGCCCTCGTGCATGGCGCGCAGCGGCGCCGCGAGCCCGTTGGCGAAGGCGAGCAGCCGCCCGCCGCTGCGGCGGTTCTCGCTGAGCGCGTACCGGTCGGCGGCGGTGCCGTCGGCGCGGGGGAAGTGGCGGGGGAAGTCGTCGAGGTTGGCGACGGAGGCGCCGCGCCAGCCGTAGATGGCCTGGCAGGGGTCGCCGACGGCGGTGACGGGGTGGCCGGGGGCGGCGCCGTCGGGGCCGGCGCCGAACAGGCCGGCGAGCATCAGGCGCTGGGCGACGGAGGTGTCCTGGTACTCGTCGAGCAGCACGACCCGGTACTGGTCGCGCAGCAGGGCGCCGACCTCGGGGCGCTGCTGGGCGAGGCGGGCGGCGGCGGCGATCTGGTCGCCGAAGTCCATCAGGCCGGCGGAGGTCTTGCGGCGCCGGTAGTCCTCGACCAGGCGCAGCAGTTCCAGCCGGGCGCGGGCGGTGGCGGGCACGGCCCGCAGGTCCTCGTTGCTCAGCCGCACGCCGGCGAGGGTGTCGAGCAGGTCCTCGTCGAAGGCGCGCAGCGCGGCGGGGGCGACGAGGTGTTCGGCGAGTTCGCCGTCGAGGGCGGTGAGGTCGGCGACCAGGTTGGCGAAGGTGCCGGTGAGGGCGGGGAACGGGCCGCGGGCGGTGCGCAGCACCTTGGCGGCGAGCTGGAAGCGGGTGGCGTCGGCGAGCAGCCGGGTGTCGGGCTCGATGCCGATGCGCAGGCCGTGTTCCTTGAGGAGGCGGCCGGCGAAGGCGTGGTAGGTGGAGATCTCGGGTTCGCCGAGCGCCTCGCCGTCGTCGGGGTCGGCGGCCCTCCCCAAGCCTTCGGCCGGGGGTACCCCCAGCCCGGTGACCCGCAGGGCGGCGCGGACGCGTTCGGCGAGTTCGCCGGCGGCCTTGTTGGTGAAGGTGAGGCCGAGGACCTGGTCGGGGCTGACGGCGCCGGAGCCGACCAGCCAGACGACCCGGGCGGCCATCACGGTGGTCTTGCCGGAGCCGGCGCCGGCGACGATGACGGCCGGCCGCAGCGGGGCGCCGATGGCCGCCATCTGCTCCCGGTTGAAGGGGATGCCCAGCAGTTCCTTGAGCTGGTCGGGATGGCTGAGCACGGCGGTCACCACGCAACGGTAGCCGGGGCCGCCGACAGCCGGGGCGCCGCTGTGGCGACGGCCACGTGCCGCGTGCGCCACATCCGGGGCCCTTCCGACGGCGGCGGCTACTCGACGAGTTGGGCGCCGTCGCGCTGGGCGGAGCAGCTGCGGCGGAAGGCGCAGCGGTCGCAGCCGCCGCCGGTCCGCGGGACGAACCGCTCGGCGAGGACCCGTCCGGCGGCGTCGGCGAGCAGGTTCTCGATCCACGGCTCGCCCTCGGGCGGGTCCTGCCGCTGCACCTTGGGCGCGTCGGCGGCGGTCTTGTCGGGCTTGCGCAGCTGGACGAGTTCGGCGCCGCCGGACTCGGGGGCGGCGGCCTCGAAGCCGGGCAGCCCGTTGAGGGCGCCGGAGCGGACGGCGAGCTGGTAGACGGCGAGCTGCTTGTGCTCGGGCAGGGACCGGTCGCTGGGCGTCTGCTTGCCGGTCTTGAAGTCGACGACGTAGGCGCGGCCGGCCTCGTCCTTCTCGACGCGGTCCATCGAGCCGCGGATGCGCACCTGGACGCCGCCGGCGTCGAGGGTGACGTCGAAGCCGTGCTCGGTGGCGACGACGTCGCGCCCGCGGGCCATCACGTGCCAGGTGAGGAAGCGTTCCAGGGCGGCGCGGGCCTCGGTCTTCTCCTGCTGGGACTTCCAGGGGGCGTCGAAGGCCAAGGCGTCCCAGACGGTGTCCAGGCGCTCCATCAGGACGGCGAGGTCGGCGGGGCTGCGGCCGGAGCCGACCTCGTCGGCGAGGGCGTGCACGACGTTGCCGAAGCCCTGGGCGGCGGAGGAGGTGCCGCGGGCCTTGACCTCCTTGTCGAGGAACCACTGCAGCGAGCAGTCCTCCAGCTGTTCCAGGCCGCTGCCGGACAGCCGCACCGGCAGGTCGGCGGAGCGCAGCGGGTCGGGGGCGGCGGTCGGGTCGTCCAGGCCCCACCAGCTCTCGGGGCGGGCGGCGGGCACCAGCGGGCGGTCCTCGTCGTCGGTGGCGAGGGCGAGCGCGGCGAGCCGTTCGGCGGCGGCGCGGCGCAGTTCGGGCGAGCGGTCGGGGTCGACGGTGACCGCGCGCAGCTCGGCGACCAGCGCGGGCACGGCGAGCGGGCGGCGCGGGCGGTGGGTGACGTCCTCGACGGTGACCGGCGGGGTGCGCCGCAGGACGCGGCCGGTCCTGGGGTCGACGTCCTCGCGGTAGAGCTCGCGCAGGAAGCGGGACGGCTGGTCGCCGTCGTCGGCGGGGGCCTTGACGGCGGTGACGACGAGCCGGTCCTTGGCGCGGGTGGCGGCGACGTAGAAGAGGCGGCGCTCCTCGGCGAGCAGCGCGGTGGGGGTGAGCGGTTCGGCGAGGCCGTCGCGGCCGATCCGGTCGGCCTCCAGCAGGGAGCCGCGGCGGCGCAGGTCGGGCCAGAGGCCGTCCTGGACGCCGGCGACGACGACCATGCGCCATTCCAGGCCCTTGGCGCGGTGGGCGGTCATCAGCCGGACGGCCTCGGGGCGCACGGTGCGCACGGTGAGGGTGTCGGCGGCGATGTCCTGGGCCTCCAGTTCGGCGAGCAGGTCGAGGGCGCCGCGGTGGCCGGTGACCTGCTCCTCGGCGCGGGCGGCGGTCTCGAACAGGGCGCAGACGGCGTCGAGGTCGCGGTCGGCGTTGCGGCCGGCGGCGCCGCCGCGCAGGGCGGCCCGCTCCAGCCGTTCACGCCAGCGGCGGGAGCCGTCCCACAGCTGCCACAGGGCGTCCTCGGCGGTGCAGCCGCCGGCGAGGGATTCGCGGACCTTGCGCAGCAGGGTGCCGAGGTCGTGGGCGCGGCGGGCGTACGGGGCGTCGAGGACGGCGAGGCGCTCGGGTTCGGCGAGGGCCTCGCGGAGGAGTTCACCGGCCGGGCGGGGCACGGCGGCGGGGGCGCCGTCGCCGTTCGCGGCCCCGGCGCGCAGGGCGGCGCGCTCCTCCTCGCGCAGGGTGCGGCCGAGGCGGCGCAGGTCGGCGCCGTCGAGGCCGCCGAGCGGGCCGGTGAGCAGGGCGTGGGCGAGGTCGGTGGTGAGCGGGTCGGGCCCGCCCTCACCGCCCTCACCGCCCCCGTCGGCGCCGCCGTCACTGTCCTCTCCCCCGTCCTGGCGGTCGCGGACGGCCTGCTCGGCGCAGACCCGCAGGGCGAGCAGCAGCTGGGCGACGGCCGGCTCCTCGCGCAGCGGCAGGTCGTCGCCGTCGATCTCCAGCGGGACGCCGGCCGCGCCGAGCGCCCGCCGCACGCCGGGGATGGACCGGGCGCCGGCCCGCACCAGCACGGCCATCTCGCCCCACGGCACGCCGTCCTCCAGGTGGGCGCGGCGCAGCAGGTCGGCGATCGAGTCCAGCTCGGCACCGGGCGTCGGGTAGGTGTAGACCTCGACCCGGCCGCCCTCCCGGACGGGCAGCGGGGAGCGGTGCTGGGCGAGCTTGTCGGCGGGCAGCCGGCCCATCGGCATCCGGCGGGTGAGTTCGCCGGCGGCGGCGAGCAGCACGGCGCCGGAGCGGCGGGAGACCCGCAGCACCTTGACGTCGGCGGGGCGGCCGTCGGCGTGCCGGAAGGTCTGCGGGAACTCCAGGATGCCGTTGATGTCGGCGCCGCGGAACGCGTAGATGGACTGGTCGGGGTCGCCGACGGCGATCAGGTCGCGCCCGCCGCCGGCGAGCCGGCGCAGCAGCCGGACCTGGGCGGGGTCGGTGTCCTGGTACTCGTCGACGAAGACGGCGTCGTAGCGCTCGCGCAGGCTCCGCTCGACCTCGGGGCGGTCGGCGAGCAGCACGGCGCGGTGCACCAGCTCGGCGTAGTCGAGGACGCCGCGCAGGTCCAGCACGTCGAGGTAGTCGGCGAGGAAGTGGGCGGCGGCGGCCCAGTCGGGGCGCTGGACGCCCTCGGCGAAGCGGGCCAGCTCGGCCTCGCCCAGGCCGAGCTCGCGGCTGCGGGCGAGCACGGCGCGGACCTCGTCGGCGAAGCCGCGGGTGGTGAGGCAGGCGCGCAGGTCCAGCGGCCAGGCGATCCGGGAGCGGCCGCGCCGGGCGTCCTCGGCGCCGCCGGCGAGCAGTTCGCGGACCATGACGTCCTGCTCGGGGCCGGAGAGCAGGCGCAGCGGCTCGGCGTAGTCGGCCGGGTCCTGGTGGGCGCGCAGCAGGGCGTAGCAGAAGGAGTGGAAGGTGGTGGCCTGCGGGGCGGCGGCGCGGGAGCCGGCGGCGGTGGCGGAGAGCCGGCCGGCCATCCGGTCGCGCAGTTCCATGGCGGCCTTGCGGCTGAAGGTGAGGACCAGGAGCCGCTCGGGGTCGGCGCCGTTCTCGATCCGCCGGGCGACGGCCTCGACCAGGGTGGTGGTCTTGCCGGTCCCGGGTCCGGCGAGCACCAGCAGCGGGCCGCCCGCGTGCTCGACCACGGCGCGCTGGTGCGCGTCGAGTCCGGGCGGGGCGGGCGGCACGAGGGTGCTGCGCACCAGACGGTAGGGGGAGCTCACGGACGTCCTGGGGGTCGTGCTCGGGCAGCTGCGGGCGGGCCCGCCGAGGGGCCCGCCGTATCGAGCCTACGATCCTGCCCCGTCATTCCCGCCCGCGCACGGGGTTCCGCCGATCCCGGCCCGGCTCACCGCGCCCCGGTTCAGTCCCCGACGGGGCGACCGTCCCAGCGGGCGCTCCGCAGGTCGACCCGGGGCGGATCGGCGAGATCGCGCAGCGGGGTGCCCTCCTCGCCGTAGTGGGCGAGGGCGCGGTGCTCGTGGCCGGGCAGCAGCCGGCCGTCGGCGCGGATCACCCGCCACCAGGGCACGGCGCCGCCGTACAGGGCCATCACCCGGCCGACCTGCCGGGGGCCGCCCTGGCCGAGGTACTCGGCGACGTCCCCGTAGGTCATCACCCGGCCGGGTGGAATCCGCTCGGTCAGGTCAAGCACCAGTTCGGCGAAGGGCGGCAGCTCGCCGGGGGCGGCGTCGTCGGTGGCGTCCGTCACCTGTGGCATTCTTCCGCATCCGGCCGGTTCACGGGCCCGTCGGGCATGATCCGCCGCGCCCGATCCGGCCCCTGTCCAGCGCGGGGCGCCGAGGCATGCCACCATCTTCGGGGCGGTGAGTGGTGATACGAGGACAAGACCAGATGACCGGGACGGCTGACGTGGGTGTGGACGAGGGCTCCGACGAGTCCTCCGACGGCGTGCCCGCGGGCGGCGGTGGCGACGCCACCGCCGAGACGCCACCGGAAGTCTCCCTGATCAAGGACCGGACGATCAAGAGCCCTCAGCCGACCGGCCCCGTGAACGGGGCCCCCGCCGTCGTCCCCGCCCAGCCCTCCGGCCCCGGGGCCGCGCCCGGGACGGCGGCGAACCCGCCCGGGGACCCCGGCCGGCGCCCCGGGCACGACCCGCTGGACGACGCCCCGCACCTGGACGTCGACGAGCCGCTGCTCGCCGCCCGCGCGCACCGCCCCTCCGACCTCATCCGCTTCCTGGCCGGCGTGCTCGGCATCGTCGCGGTCTTCGTGCTCGCCGGGGTGGCGACCTCGACCACCACCGGCATCGAGATCGACATCGCCGAGAACGCGCCCCGCTTCTCCCCGGTGCTGTCCACCATCACCGGCCTGGTCTCCAACGTCGCGGTGCTGGCCGTCCCGCTCGCCTTCGCGGTCGAGCGGCTGATCAAACGCGACGGCCTGCGGGTCGCCGACGGCGTGCTCGCCTCGGTGCTGGCCTACGGCGTCTCGCTGGGCATCGACTGGTGGGTCGCCGAGGGCGCCTCCGACCACATCCGGGACGCCCTGACCCGCTTCCCGCTGGACTCCGTCGGCACCCTCACCGACCCGGTGCACGGCTACCTCGCCCCGGTGATCGCCTACATGACGGCGGTCGGCATGTCGAGCAGACCCCGCTGGCGGGTCGCCCTGTGGGTGGTGGTCGTCTTCAGCGGCATCACCGAGCTGCTCGGCGGCTACACGACCCCGCTGTCGCTGCTGCTCACCGTGCTGATCGGCTGGTCCGTCGCCTACGGCACCCTCTACGCGATCGGTTCGCCGAACATCCGGCCCACCGGCCAGCACCTGATGATCGGTCTGCGCAAGGTCGGCTTCACCCCGGCCAGCGCCCACCGCGCCCCCGACGCCCCCGGCGGCACCCGCCGCTACCTGGTCGCCCAGCAGAGCGGCCCGCCGCTGGACGTCCACATCGTCGACCGCGAGCAGCAGGCCTCCGGCTTCTTCTACCGGGCCTGGCGCCGGCTGCGGCTGCGCTCGGTCGCGGTGCGGCGCAGCCCGCAGTCGCTGCGCCAGGCGCTGGAGCAGGAGGCGCTGATCGCCTACGCGGCCGCCGCCTCCGGTGCCCGCGCCCCGCAGCTGGTCGCCACCTCCGAGCTGGGCCCGGACGCCGCGATCCTGGTCTACGAGAACGTCGAGGGCCGCATCCTGGACGACCTCGCCGACGAGGAGGTCACCGACCAGGTGATGGCCTCGCTGTGGGAGTCGGTCGCCGCCCTGCACGAGCGCCGGATCGCCCACCGCCGGCTCACCGGCGAGTCGCTGCTGGTCGTCGACGAGAAGACGGCCTGCCTGGTCAACCTCTCCGGCGGCGACATCGCCGCCACCGACCTGACCCTGCGCATCGACGTCGCCCAGCTGCTCACCACCTTCGCGCTGCGGATCGGCCCCGAGCGGACCGTCGCCACCGCCAACGCGGTGCTCGGCGCCGAGCGGGTCGCCCAGTCGCTGCCGCTGCTGCAGCCGGTCGGCATGAGCCGCTCGACCCGCATCGACCTGAAGAAGCTCACCAAGGAGCGCAAGACCGCCGCGCGGGCCCTGGCGCTGGAGCAGGTCGCCGCCGGGGAGCGCACCCAGCAGCAGGCCGAGGAGGACATCGCGGTCGCCGGCGAGGACCTGCTCAGCCGGATCCGCGCCCAGATCCTGCGGATCGCCCCCGAGGCGCCGATGGAGCCGGCCAGGCTGGAGCGGCTCAAGCCGAAGAGCCTGATCATGGTGATCGCGCTCACCTTCGCCGCCTACCTGACGCTGACCACCGTCAAGCCGGCCCAGCTCAAGCTCTCCCAGATGGACTGGGCCTGGGCGGCGGCGGCGCTCGCCGCGGCCGCGTTCTCCTACGTCGCCGCGTCGATGAGCCTGACCGGCTTCGTCCCGGAGAAGCTGCCGTTCCGCCGCACGGTGGCCGCCCAGCTGGCCGGCTCGTTCGTGAAGCTGGTCGCCCCGGCGGCGATCGGCGGCATCGCGCTGAACACCCGCTACCTGCAGAAGGCGGGCATCCGCTCCGGCCAGGCGGTCGCCTCGGTCGGCGCCTCCCAGCTGGCCGGCCTGGCCGGGCACCTGCTGCTGCTGTTCAGCTTCGGCCTCATCACCGGCAGCCAGACCAACGGCGACCTGTCCGCCTCCCGCGCGGTGATCATCGGCGTGCTGAGCGCCGCCGTGCTGGCCCTGGTGGTCGCGGCGGTGGCCCCGCTGCGGCGGTTCGTGCTGAACCGGCTGCGCTCGCTGTTCTTCGGCGTGGTGCCCCGGATGCTCGACCTGATGCAGAGGCCCAGCAAGCTCATCACCGGCTTCGGCGGCATCCTGCTGCTGACGCTCTCCTTCACCGCCTGTCTGGACGCCTCGGTGCGGGCCTTCGGCGGCTCGATCTCCTTCTCGGCGGTCGCCGTGGTCTTCCTGACCGCCAACGCGGCCGGTTCCGCCATCCCCACCCCCGGCGGCATCGGCCCGGTCGAGGTCGCGCTGATCGGCGCGCTCACCTTCGCCGACGTCCCGACCGCCGTCGCCACCCCGGCGGTCTTCCTCTACCGGGCGCTCACCTTCTGGCTGCCGGTGCTGCCCGGCTGGATCTCCTACAACGTGCTCCAGCGCAAGGGCGCGCTGTAGGTCTCCGGACACGCGGAAGGGCCCGCCGGAGCGGGCCCTTCCAGACGTTGCGGATCAGTACACCGGCTTGTGCGGCTCGATCTGGTTGACCCAGCCGAGCACGCCGCCGCCCAGGTGGACGGCGTTGGCGAAGCCGGCCGACTTCACCACGGCCAGCACCTCCGCCGAGCGGACGCCCGACTTGCAGTGCAGCACGATCTTCCTGTCCTGCGGCAGCTGCTCCAGGGCGTTGCCCATCAGGAACTCGTTCTTCGGGATCAGCACCGCGCCGGGGATGTTGACGATCTCGTACTCGCCGGGCTCGCGGACGTCGATGAGGAAGATGTCCTCCTCCTCGTCCTGCCACTGCTTGAGCTGCTTGGAGGTGATCGTCGAACCGGCGGCGGCGGCCTGCGCCTCCTCCGACACGACGCCGCAGAAGGCCTCGTAGTCGATCAGCTCGGTGACGGTCGGGTTCTCGCCGCAGACCGCGCAGTTCGGGTCCTTGCGGACCTTCACCTGGCGGTAGTTCATCTCCAGGGCGTCGTAGATCATCAGCCGGCCGACCAGCGGGTCGCCGACCCCGGCCAGCAGCTTGATCGCCTCGGTGACCTGGATCGAGCCGATCGACGCGCACAGCACGCCCAGCACGCCGCCCTCGGCGCAGGACGGGACCATGCCCGGCGGCGGCGCCTCCGGGTAGAGGCAGCGGTAGCAGGGGCCGTTCTCGGCCCAGAACACGCTCGCCTGGCCGTCGAAGCGGTAGATCGAACCCCACACGTACGGCTTGCCGAGCAGCACCGCGGCGTCGTTCACCAGGTAGCGGGTGGCGAAGTTGTCGGTGCCGTCCACGATCAGGTCGTAGCCGGAGAAGATCTCCATGACGTTGGAGTTGTCGAGACGGTCCTCGTGCAGGATCACGTCGACGTAGGGGTTGATCTCCTTGACCGAGTCGCGCGCCGACTCGCCCTTGGAACGGCCGATGTCCGACTGGCCGTGGATGATCTGACGCTGCAGGTTCGACTCGTCGACCACGTCGAACTCGACGATGCCGAGCGTGCCCACACCCGCCGCCGCCAGATACATCAGCGCGGGCGAGCCCAGGCCGCCGGCGCCGACACACAGCACCTTGGCGTTCTTCAGCCGCTTCTGCCCGGCCATGCCCACGTCGGGGATGATCAGGTGGCGGGAGTACCTGCGGACCTCGTCAACGGTGAGCTCGTCGGCCGGCTCGACCAGGGGTGGCAGCGACACGGGGACTCCGATGGTCGTCAGTTCAGGTGGCCAGGGCCAACCTCTAGGGGCATGTTGCTTCCGCCACCGGGGTGGCTCTGTTACGCCAACAGTGTCACGCCGCTCCGGTATTCCGAGACAGCTCGTCCGATGGGCGAGACGGGCCGCGCCGGATGCTGGGACCACCGAAGACGCCCAGCTCAGGCCCCGGACCGGCCCCCGCAGGGGCGTCCGGGGCCTGCGGACCGCCGCCCCCGGCCGGTCAGACCCGGCAGGCCGTCTCCAGCCAGACGTCCCCCAGCGACTCCTCCAGCGGCACCTGCGTCCGCCAGCCGAGACGGTCCCGGGCGGTCCGCACGTCCGCCTGCCGCCACGGCACCGGCTCGCCCGAGGCCACCCGCCCCTCGCCCGGCCGGGGCTCCACCGGACGGTGGCCCGGCAGGTGGTGCGCGGGCACGTGCCCCGGCACGTGCTCGACCGGCCCGCCGGCCTGCGCGGGGAGCACCACCTGCCGGTTCTCCTCGACGATGGTCCCCTCGAAGCCGGACGCCCGGACCAGCAACTGGGCCGCCTCGCGCGCCCGGACGGCGTGCCCGCTGCCGATGTTGATCACCCCCGTCGCGGCCGACACCGCCGCCGCCTGGATCGCCCGCGCGACGTCCCGCACGTCCACGAAATCCCGGTATCCGGACAGATCCGGCATCCGCACCTGGGACTCCTCGCGCTCCAGCGCCCGCCGCAGGCCCTCCGCCAGCCGCCCGAACAGCGAGGCGGTCGGCGACCCGGGCCCCACCACGTCGAACACCCGCAGCACCGCCGCGTCCAGCCCCGAGGCCAGCACCAGCTCCGTGCCGGCCAGCTTCGACACCCCGTACGGGCCCACCGGGCGCGGCTCGGAGCTCTCCGACACCGGCACCCCGCCCGGCACCGGCCCGTACTCGGCCGCCGAGCCGACGTGCACCAGCCTGGCCGGCTCCCGGCTGCGCCGGATCCCCTCGCAGACCGTCGCCACGGCGAGCGTGTTGGCCCGGATCAGCGTGCGCGAACTGCCGTAGGTGGCGCCCGCGCAGTTGATCACCACCTGCGGCGCGACCGCGTCCAGGAACCGGGCCAGCGCCCCCGGACTGCCGGTGGTCAGGTCGAAGCGGATGTCGGCGGAGTCACGCCGGCCGAGCACCGTCACCTGCAACTCCGGATCCACGAGCAGGCGGTCGGTGACCCGACGGCCGATGAAGCCGTCGGCGCCCAGCAGCAGCACCCTCATTCGGGGGCGTCCTTCCACGAAGCCGGGCCGGGGGACGGCCTGGCGGGTCCGAGTGAACAACGGGACATCAAGCGGAT
>NZ_BAAAKJ010000408.1:0-547 GCF_039527695.1 Kitasatospora putterlickiae | reverse complement strand
GCTCCGACAGGCAGTACGAGAACATCCCCTCACCCCGCGCCAGCGCCCCCAGGTACCGCGCCTTCAACTCCTCGGAACCCGACAACTGCACCGGCAGCGACCCCAGCTTGTTCACCGCCGGGATCAACGAGGACGACGCGCACACCCGCGCCACCTCCTCGATCACGATCACCGTCGCCAGCGCGTCCGCCCCCGCACCCCCGAACTCCTCCGGCACGTGCACCGCGTGCAGGTCGTTGCCCCGCAACGCCTCCAACGCCTCCTGCGGGAACCGCCCCCGCTCGTCCACCTCCGCCGCGAACGGAGCGATCTTCGCCTCGGCCAGCGAACGCACCGCCTCACGGAGCATCTCGTGCTCCTCGGAGATCCGGAAGAGATCGAAGTCCGCCGCCCCTGCGCTGCCCGCCATGATGCCTGCCTCTTCGGGAGAGTCGTTCCGGTTGTGGAGCCGGTTAATTACCGTTAAGTAGATCCTAGGGCTCCGACCTGCGGCTGCCTAGATGATTGATGCCAAGGGCTCGCTGGCGCGCATGACATGAAGCGAGGG
>NZ_BAAAKJ010000407.1:1182-1493 GCF_039527695.1 Kitasatospora putterlickiae | reverse complement strand
GGGCCCGCGCCGAACTGCGCGCCGCCGGCGCCCAGCCGCGCACGCCCGCGGCCGGCCTCGCCGCGCTGACCTGGCAGGAGCGCCGCATCGCCGAACTCGCCGCCGGCGGTCTGACCAACAAGGAGATCGGCGCACGGACCCGGCTCTCCCCGCGCACCGTCGGCTCCCACCTCTACCGGGTCTTCCCCAAGCTCGGCATCACCTCCCGGGCCGCCCTGCGCGACGCCCTGGGCCGGCTGCCGCGGTGACGGGCCCGGGGCGGGCCGTGCCGTGGTGCCGGGCGCGGGGAGGGTGGCCGAGGGCCGGTGCCA
>NZ_BAAAKJ010000407.1:0-1115 GCF_039527695.1 Kitasatospora putterlickiae | reverse complement strand
GCCCGGCCTACCGGGTGGTCACCCGGTTCAGCACCAGCCGGACTGGGCGTTGGCGTACGTCTTGAACGCGGCCTGGGTGCCCGGTCCCGCGATCCCGTCGATCCCGCCCGTGTAGCCGTAGCCGTCGGCGAGGCGCCGTTGCAGGGCCGACACCGTGCCGGGGCCGACGATCCCGTCGATGTCGCCGGTGTAGCCGTAGCCGTCCGCGAGGCGGCGCTGCACCGCCTTCCAGCTGTTGGCGCCCAGGTCGCCGTCGATCGCGCCGGTGTAGCCCCAGCCGCCGTTCTTGAGGTAGCACTGGAGGTACTTGGCCTGGGTGGTGCTGAGCCCGAGGTTGACCGTCGCGTTCAGCGTGGTCCCGGCGCTCACCGAGGTGCCCGCTCCCCGCACGGGGGCCGCGGATCCGGCGGTCGCGCCCGCCAGGCTTCCGACGGCGAGTCCGGCGAGGGCGGTGACGCCGATGAGGGTGCGCGTCAGGGCGTTCGTCTTCGTTCCCATGGTCCTGCCTTTCTTGACCGCTCCAGGAGGTGACGGGTCAGCAGTTGCGGATGGACCAGACGGGGTCCCAGTCGGCGCCGTGCAGGGTGGGGTAGTCCGGCTTGAAGCTCTTCACCGTGTTGCCGGTCTGACCGTAGAACGTCGAGGTGACGCTGCCGGTCTGGTTGTCCACGTACCAGCCGGTGCCGTTCCAGTACGACAGGTAGTAGCGGTTGCAGGCGTCGAGGTCGAAGACCTTCCAGGCGTCGGCATTGGCGTCCCAGGCCGCGACGCAGAGGCTGCCGCTGGGACAGCTGGCGGGCGCGCCCGGCGCCAGGGTCCGGGACGGCGCCCACGGGGAGATGCCCGGGCTGGTCGCGGCGGCCTGGGCGGCGGTACCGGTGCCCAGGGTGGTGAGGGCCAGGACGGCGGTACCGGCCAGGGCGAGCAGTGAAGGTTTGAGGCGCATGACGACGGGCTCCTTCCGATCGGGATTTCCGTGCCCCGATGGTGGGTCAGGAGCCCGGCGGCCGGTACCTCGTAGGTCCGAGGGCCTGACCGCCGGCCCGGGTCAGCAGTCCGGCACCCAGGTGTGCGAACGCGGCCGTTCGTCGGCGGCGAGGTCGCGCCGCTCGCCG
>NZ_BAAAKJ010000406.1:8835-9450 GCF_039527695.1 Kitasatospora putterlickiae | reverse complement strand
CAGCCCGTCGGCGGCGAGCCGCAGGCCCACCCGGGCGGGAGCGGTGCGGTCGGGGCGGGGTGCGTGCCCCCAGTCGGGCGGCAGGTCGGTGCGTCCGGTGCCGGCCAGGACGGACCGCAGCAGCGCGTGCCGGGCGCCGGGCTGGAGGCGGACGTCGTCCGGGAGCAGCCGGGCGGCGCGCACCACCTGGTTGTCGAGGAACGGCGCGTGCAGGCGCTGCCCGGGCTGTTCGGTGGCGTGCACCAGCGTGCGGAACCCGCGCGCGTGCCGGTGCAGGGCGTGCCGGGCCCGGTACGCGCCCGGGTGCTCGCCGGGCGCCGGTTCGCGCGCCGCCAGGCGGAGCCGCAGCGCGACGGCGGAGAGCGCCTCGTCGGAGAGCCAGCGGGCGGCCGGCCCCGGGACCACCCAGGCGAGGTCGTCCACCGAGCGGGTACCCGCCGTGCCGCCGCCGTCGGGCGTCCGGCGCAGGGTCAGCCGCACGGCCGCGTCGTCGAGCGCGTCCGCCCAGCGGCCGCGGGCGAGCCGGTGGGCGGCGTCCTCGGGGCGGGCCGCGTCGCCGTCCCCCCTCGTCCAGTACAGCTCGACCAGGTGCAAGGAGGCGCTCAGCCGAAAGGG
>NZ_BAAAKJ010000406.1:7191-8815 GCF_039527695.1 Kitasatospora putterlickiae | reverse complement strand
GGTGCCCGTCCAGGACGTGCCGGGCGCCGTAGCCGGTGAGGTGGTCGGTGCCGCCCGCCTCGAACCGGGCCCCGGCCCAGGCCGCGGTGACCAGTTCCGGCCCGGGCTCGTCGGTGAGCCGTCCGGCCGTCGGGTCGGTGCGCAGGTCCGCGTACGGGAGGGTCTCCGGGCCGGCGGCGAGCACGGTGTGGCGCAGCCGCGGGAGGTCCGCCGCCGGGGCGGGGGGCGCCGTCTCGCCGGAGGTGACGGCGGCGACCGGTTCGGGGACGCTCCGCGGCCGGTGGTCGGCGGTGCGGGCCCAGGAACCCTTCACCGCCCCGGTGCGCGCGGCCGTGCGCCCGGCCCGGCCGGACTCGGTGGGCGGCGGGCCGGGCTGACGCGGCACGGTCGCCGTGAGCGGCACGGCGGCGGCGAGCAGCGCGACCGTGGCGGACGCCGTCCCGTACGACAGGTCGACGCCGAGCCGGGCCCGCCCCGGCGGCCCCGCCGGGCTGGTGCGGACCCGGAAGCGGACCGACTCCAGCAGGGCCCGGGTGAGCTCCCCGACGGCCGCCGCCTCGCCACGCCCACGCCCCCCGCCGCCCGCGCCCGGCTGGTCGTACCCGGACAGGTAGGGCCGCCCGTCGCGCAGGCCGAGCGCGTGCCCGGGCGGCACCCGCCGCACGCCGAGGTAGGGCGTGCCGGTGCCGAGCGCCTCCGGCGACTCGGGGCAGGCGAGCCGGGCGGCGAGGTGGCCGGTGTCCAGCGGCGCGCCGACCAGGTCGGCGAGCGGCAGCGCCGCGGTCGCGTACGCGGTGCCGCCGCGCCAGGGGGTGTGGAAGACCGGCTGGGCGCCGGCCAGGTCGGTGAGCAGCACCGTCGACCGGACGCCGCTGCGCAGCACCACGGTGTAGCCGCCGGGCCAGGCGGTGAGGTGGCGGACGGCGCCGCCGCGGGCGGCGGCCAGGCCGGCTGCGAGTTCGGCGTCGGTGGCGCCGCAGGGGCCGAGGACGGCGAGCCGCAGGACGGCGGGTCCGGCCTCGACCGGGTCCGGCCCGGTGGGCCCGGTGGTGACCACGGCGGGCGCGCCGGGCCGCAGGGTGACCAGGCGGATCTCCTCGGGCCGCCAGTCGCCGACCGCCCAGAGCGGGTCGGGGCCGCTCCACAGCGGGCGGGCGGCGATCGGGGCGACCGCGCCGGGCGGCTCGTGCGCCGGTGCGCCCCCTCGGGGCGCGCCCGTGCACCAGCCCGTCAGCCACCGCATCGCGCCTCCACCGCACGAGGACCTGCACCGCACGGCACGCCCGCCGACGGGCGGTCCCCCGGCCGACCCCTGGCGCGCCGTCAGAAGACGCCGTCGAAGGACATGGTGCCACCGGTCGCGCGTCCGGTGACCGGAGTCGTCGTTTCCATTACGCGTCCGGCGGGGGGAGTGCCGGACGGCGACACTCCGTGTCGAACACCCGGACGATCCCCGGACCGGCGTCCCCGCCGGGGCGGGCCGGGCCTCCCCCTCCTTGGCCCGGACCGCCCTCCACGGCGCCCTGTCATGGCCATCGCGAAATGGCCGAAAGGCGTCGCTCTGCCCGGGAGGGCATCCGCATGCCCTCCCGGACGTCGCCACCGCCCGCGGGGATGTAGGGGG
>NZ_BAAAKJ010000406.1:3093-7186 GCF_039527695.1 Kitasatospora putterlickiae | reverse complement strand
CCCCCCGGCCCGCCGGGTCCTCGACGGCGGGCCGACCCACGACCACCAGCGAATCGCCGACCAGCCGGTCGGGCCAGGGGGCACGGCCGGGCGCACATCGACACGGGACCGGAGCACGGCGCTCCGGCGCTCCACCCGGACACCCCCGGACGGCCGGATCCGGGCGGTCCCGGCCGATCCCGCGGACCGCCCGCCGCCCGGACCCGGGCGCGCGATCCCGCCATCCGGAATGCGGCCTCTTAACCGTCGGAACGCGTCCGACTACTCTAGGTACAGCAGCTACGGCCCGGCGCCGCCCGGGCCCCGCGCACGAGGCCGCAGGAGGTGCCGCCGCCACCATGACCGTCAGCCCACGAGGACCGAACGAACGGCTCGGCACGCTCCTGACCCTGGCTCAGATCAGCAACGCGGGGCTGGCCCGCCGGGTCAACGACCTTGGCGCGCAACGCGGGTTGACGCTCCGCTACGACAAGACCTCGGTGGCCCGCTGGGTCAGCAAGGGCATGGTGCCGCAGGGACCGGTCCCGCACCTGATCGCCACCGCGATCGGCGGCAAGCTCGGCCGCCCGGTGCCGCTGGAGGAGATCGGCCTCGGCGACACCGACCCGGCGCCCGAACTCGGCCTCGCCTTCCCGCGCGAGGTCCCCGACGCCGTCCGCTCCGCCACCGACCTCTGGCGGGTCGACCTCGACCTGCGGCGCGGCCCCGGCGGCGGGCGCTGGAGCGACAGCCTGGCCGGCACCTTCTCGGTCGCCGCCTACGCGACCCCGGTCTCCCGCTGGCTGATCACCCCCGCCGACGGCTCGGTGGCCCGCGAGGTGCCGCGCGCGCCCGCCGAGGCCGGCTCCTACCGGGTCGGCCACTCGGACGCCGCCAAGCTCCGCGAGGCCGCCCAGGAGGCCCGCCGCTGGGACTCCAAGTACGGTGGCGGGGACTGGCGTTCGTCGATGGTGCCGGAGTGCCTGCGGGTCGAGGCGGCGCCGCTGCTGCTCGCCTCGTACAGCGACGCGGTGGGCCGGTCGCTGTTCGGCGCGACGGCCGAACTCACCCGGCTGGCCGGGTGGATGGCCTTCGACACCGGCCAGCACGAGGCCGCCCAGCGCTACTACATCCAGGCTCTGCGGCTCGCCCGGGCCGCCGCGGACGTCCCGCTCGGCGGCTACGTGCTGGCCTCGATGAGCCTGCAGGCCGGGTACCGGGGCTTCGCCGAGGAGGCCGTGGACCTCGCCCAGGCCGCCCTGGAGCGCAACCGGGGCCTGGCCACCGCCCGGACGATGAGCTTCTTCCACCTGGTCGAGGCGCGGGCCCAGGCCAAGGCCCGGAACGCGGCGGCGTGCGCGACAGCGCTCGGGGCAGCGGAGAGCGCGCTCGAACGGGCGCGCGCCGGGGATCCCGATCCGGCGTGGATCGACTTCTACGCCTACGACCGGCTCGCCGCCGACGCCGCCGAGTGCTTCCGGGACCTCGGCGTGCCCTCCAAGGTCCGCCAGTTCACCCGTGAGGCGCTGGCCCGCCCCACCGAGGGGTTCGTCCGCTCGCACGGCCTGCGGCTGGTGGTCTCCGCGATGGCCGAGGCCGAGGCGGGCAACCTCGACGCGGCGGTCGCGGCCGGCGAGCGCGCCGTCGACGTGGCCGGGCGGATCTCCTCGCAGCGCAGCCGTGAGTACGTGGTGGAGATGCTGCGCCGGCTGGAGCCGTTCCAGGGCGAGCGCCGGGTCCGCGAGCTGACCGAACGGGCCCGCGCGGTGACCGTCGCCCCCGCGTGACCCGGCCGGCGCCGGCCCGCCGACGCCCCCTCGACCGGCCCCCGCCGACGTGGCAGCATCGCGGACGGACGGGGGCGGTCGGACGAGGCGAGGCGAGGAGCGGGCCGTGCGGTACGACGTCGACGTGCTGGTGGTGGGGGGCGGGATCGTCGGGCTCGCCACGGCGTACGCGCTGACCGGGGCCCGGCCCGGACTGCGGCTCACCGTGCTGGAGAAGGAGCCCGGCCTGGCCGCCCACCAGACCGGGCGCAACAGCGGGGTGATCCACAGCGGCGTCTACTACCGGCCGGGCTCGCTCAAGGCCCGGTACGCGGTGGCCGGCGCCGCCGAGATGGTGGAGTTCTGCCGCGCCCACGCCATCCCGCACGAGGTCACCGGGAAGCTGATCGTCGCCACCGGGCCCGCCGAGCTGGACCGGTTGCGCACGCTGGCCGAGCGCGGGCGGGCCAACGGCATCCCGGTCACCGAACTGGACCGCCGGGGCATCGCCGGGTACGAGCCGCAGGTCACCGGCATCGCCGGGCTGCACATCGGGACCACCGGCATCTGCGACTTCCCCGCCGTGGCCGCCGCCTACGCGCGGCTGGCCCGCGAGGCCGGGGCGGAGATCCGCACCGGGGCCGGGCTGCGGGCGGTCGCCCGGCGGGCCGACGGCGTCACCGTGCAGACCTCGGCCGGCGAGCTGCGCTGCCAGGTGCTGGTGAACTGCGCGGGCCTGCACAGCGACCGGATCGCCCGGCTGGCCGGCGACGATCCCGGAGTGCGGATCGTGCCGTTCCGCGGCGAGTACTACGAACTCGTCAAGGAGCGGCGGGAGTTGGTCCGGGGCCTGGTCTACCCGGTGCCCGACCCGGCGTTCCCGTTCCTGGGCGTCCACCTGACCCGGGGCGTGCACGGGGACGTGCACGTCGGCCCGAACGCGGTGCCGGCGCTGGCCCGCGAGGGCTACGACTGGCGCACCGTGCGGCCGCGCGACCTGGCCGGCACCGCCGCCTTCCCCGGCACCTGGCGGATCGCCCGCCGGCACTGGCGCTACGAGATCGGCGAACTGCACCGCTCGCTCTCCAAGCGGGCGTTCACCACCGCCGTCCAGCGGCTGCTGCCCGCCGTCACGGCGGCCGACCTGGTCCGCGCCGGAGCGGGCGTGCGCGCTCAGGCGGTGGCCCGGGACGGCTCCCTGCTGGACGACTTCGCCTTCGCCGGCTTCGACCCGGACGACCCGCGCTCCACCCGCCGCCTGGTGCACGTGCTGAACGCGCCCTCCCCGGCGGCGACGGCCTCGCTGCCGATCGGCCGCGAGGTGGCCCGCCGGGCGCTGGCCGCGCTGGAGGCGGGCGGCTGAGAACGGACCGGGCGCGGGGACGTGGGGCCCGTCACAGGGCCTGAGGCCCGCGCCCGACGGCCCCGTAGACTCGGGTGATTGTGACTGCCACCGCCCCGATCCCCCAGCCATCGCCCTCCGCCCGGCTCTCCGCGGCGCCCGCCGCGTACCCCGCGCCGATGTACCCGCACAAGGCCACCGAGGCCCAGCACAGCGAGCGGCGCATCCGCAGCTTCCAGCCGCGCCGGGGCCGGATGACCAACGCCCAGGCGGGCGCGCTGGACCGGGGCTGGGAGAAGTACGGCATAGCCATCGACGGCACCCCGCTCGACCTGCCCGCGCTGTTCGACGGCCTGCCGGTCACCCTGGAGATCGGCTTCGGCATGGGCGAGACCACCGCCGCGATGGCCGCCGCCGACCCCGCGACGGGCATCCTGGCCGCCGACGTCCACACCCCCGGCCACGGCAACCTGCTCGGCCTGCTGGAGCGCGACGGCAGCACCAACGTCCGCCCGGCCGCCGGTGACGCCGTGATCCTGCTGCGCGACATGCTCCAGGACGCCTCGCTGGCCGGCCTGCGGGTCTACTTCGCCGACCCGTGGCCCAAGCCCAAGCACCACAAGCGCCGACTGGTCCAGCCGTCCTTCCTGGAACTGGTCCTCCCCCGGCTGGCGCCCGGCGCGCTGGTGCACTGCGCGACCGACTGGGAGCCGTACGCGGAGCAGATGCTCGCCGTCCTGTCCGCCTCGCCGGAGCTGGAGAACCTGCACCCCGAGGGCGACGGCACCGGCTGGCTGGAGCCGGCGGACCACCCGGACGGCTCCGTCCCCGGGTACGCGCCGCGGCCCGACTGGCGGCCGCTCACCAAGTTCGAACGGGCCGGCCTCGCCAAGGGCCACGTGGTGCACGACCTGCTGTTCCGCCGCCGCTGACCCTCCGCCGGGGCGTTCGACCCGGCGGGCCGCGACGGCCCCGGCGGTCACCGGCGGGCGGGGGCGGAACGGGG
>NZ_BAAAKJ010000406.1:0-3088 GCF_039527695.1 Kitasatospora putterlickiae | reverse complement strand
GAACGGGGCGTCCGCCCCAACCCGCCCGGCCGCCGGGCGCCGTGGCCTACCCTGTGGCGCGTGAGCACCCCGTCCGGCGGTGGGTACCACATCACCGTGCGGGCCGCCGACGACCGAGAGATGCCCACGCCCACCGCCGGCACCCGGACCATCCCGGGGCCACGGAGGCGCCGGGCGCACCGGTTCGTGCCCGCCGCCACCCCGGCCGCTGCCGCCGCCGCGACCGTCTCCCCCGCCGCCCCGGCCGCCGCCGGCGCCGGTGCCGGTCATCCGCTCCGTTCGGTGGCGTTCTCCGCCGTGACCGCGACGGTCGTGCTGACCCTGGCCGGCTGCGGGGTGCTGATCCTCCACCTGGTCCGCCGCCAGACCGGCACCACCGGGCTGCTGGTCGGCCTCGGTCTGGCGATGGTCCCGCTGCCCTTCGTGCTCGGCGGGCTCGCCTGGCTCAACCAGACCGCCCGGGTGCCGCTGCGGCACACCGTCTTCTGCCTCGGCTGGGGGGCCTGCGCGGCCACCACCGTGGCGATCCTCGCCAACGGCTGGACCAGCACCTACCTGAGCGCCCACCAGGGCGGCCTCGGCGAGGCGCTGGGCGCCGACCTGGTCACCCCGGTGATCGAGGAGGGCGCCAAGGGCGCCGCCCTGCTCGTCCTGCTGCTGCCGCTCGGCCGGCGGGCGCGCTGCGCGACCCGGCCCGGTGGCGGCACCGGCCCGGGAGTCCCGAACCGACTGCCCGGCCCCCGGCGTCCGCGCGGGTACCAGCGCCGGCTCGCGCTGCCGCACGCCCGCGCCCGGCTGCGGCTGCGCCCCTACCGGCGACTGTGGACCACCCAGCTGATCGGCGGCACCGCCGACCGGCTCGGCCTGCTGGTGCTGCTCGCGCTCACGGTGATCGCCGCCGTGCTCGGCGGGCAGTTCGGCGACCCGCCGCGCAGCCTGCCGCTCGCCGTCGCCGCCGTGCTCGCCACCCGGCTGGCCGCCACCGGACTGGTCGGCGCCGCCCTGCTCGGACCGGTGCACGGGCTGCTCAGCGGGAAGCTCGACCGGCGCTGGACGCTGTTCGGCGCCGACGCGCTGCGTGCCGTGCTGATCGGCGTCGCCCCCTGGTGGACCGTCTGGCTGGGCTCCGGCACGAAGCCCTCCGGCGCCGCGACCTGGATCCTGCTCGCCACCGTGTTCCTGACCGGCGCCGCCGAGCGGGTCTGGGCGATCGCCAAGGCCGCGGCCGTCCCCGGCCTGCTGCCGCCCGCCGACGCGTACGCCCCGGCCGCCGAGCGGCGCCCGTCCGCCGCCAACCTGGCCACCGTCCGCACCCTGGACCACCGCACCGGCTGGGCCACCGTGCCGCTCGCCGCCGCCGTCCTGATCGCGCTCACGCTGCTCAACAACGTCTGCGCGGCGCTCGGCTCGGACTGGCTGCGCGCCCACCAGGCCACCTTCGCCGCCCTCGGCGCGGCCGCCCTGTTCGCCGTTTCGGCCGCCCGGGTGCACCTCCAGGAGCTGCCCGGCGGCCGCGTCCTGGTGCCGCCGGTCTCGCCGCTGCGCGGCCTGCGGGCCCCGGCCGACGCGACCCCCGGCCCGGCCCTCGCCAAGGGCCGCACCGGCTCCGCCCCCTACTTCACCTTCGCGGTCTGCGCCGGGTACGCCGCGATGGCCGGCGTCGCCGCACTGGCGCTGCTGACCGCCGCCGAGCACGGCGCCGGGCCGATCGGCTACGGCCTGCTGGTGCTGGCCGCCACCGGAGTCCCCGCGCTCGGCGTCCGGATCACCCGGGCCGTCCTGCCCTCGCTCTCCCGCCGCCGGCTGCTCGCGCTCGCCCTGCTCACCGAGGGCGTCGCGCTGATCCTGGCCGGCCTGGTGCCGGACTTCGTGCTGGTCCTGCTGCTCACCTCGCTGGCCGCGCTGGCCGCCGGAGTGGTGATCTCCACCGGCCGCACCCTGCTCGCCCAGGAGGTCGAGGAGGTCCGGCTGCCGCAGGTCACCGAGCATCTCTACGCGGTGCTGCGGGCCGTGGTCGGCGCCGCGCTGGTCGGCGTCCCGCTGATCGCCGCCGCCTACGGGGACGTCGAGTACGGCACGGTCGAGCCCGGCTCGTTCACCTTCATCCACGGCGGCGCGGCCCTCGCGGTCGCCACCGCCGGACTGCTCACCCTGGTGCTGGCCGCCGTGGTGCTGCTGCGCACCGACGACCGGCGCGGCACCGTGCCGTTCGGCCGGGACCTGGCCGACGCGGTGCGCGGCGCCACCGGCCCGGCCCCGCACCGGGCGGGCACCGGCTTCTTCATCGCCCTGGAGGGCGGCGACGGCGCCGGCAAGTCCACCCAGGCCCAGGCGCTCGCCGAGTGGATCCGGGGCAAGGGCCACGAGGTCGTGCTCACCCGCGAGCCCGGTGGCAGCCCGGTCGGCCAGCGGCTGCGCGGCCTGGTCCTGGACGTCGGCAACACCGGCCTCTCGCACCGCGCCGAGGCCCTCATCTACGCGGCCGACCGGGCCGAGCACGTCGAGAACGTGATCCGCCCGGCGCTGGCCCGCGGCGCCGTGGTCATCACCGACCGGTACATGGACTCGTCCATCGCCTACCAGGGCGCCGGCCGCGACCTGGCCGCCACCGAGGTCGCCCGGATCTCGCGCTGGGCGACCGGCGGGCTGCTGCCCGACCTGACCGTGGTCCTGGACGTCGACCCGACCCGGGCCCGGGAGCGGTTCACCGAGGCGCTGGACCGGCTGGAGTCCGAGCCGACCGAGTTCCACCAGCGGGTGCGCTCCGGCTTCCTGGCGCTCGCCGCCGCCGACCCGGCGCGCTACCTCGTCGTCGACGGCAGCCAGGCCCCCGGCGTCGTCACCACCTCGATCCGGCACCGGCTCGACCGCGAGCTGCCGCTCTCCGAGCAGGAGAAGGCCGCCCGCGCCGAGCAGGAGCGCAAGGCGGCCGAGGAGGCGCGCCGCCGGGCCGAGGAGGAGGCCCGCAAGCGCGCCGAGGAGGAGGCCGCCGAGCGCAAGCGCCAGGAGGTGCTGGCGCAGCTGCGGGCCGAGCAGGCGGAGAAGGAGCGGCTGGCCAAGGAGGAGGCCGAGCAGTCCGGCGCCGAGG
>NZ_BAAAKJ010000405.1:0-1014 GCF_039527695.1 Kitasatospora putterlickiae | reverse complement strand
GGCCACGGCGCGCGAGGTCAGGGCCAGCCGGTGGAGCAGCATCGCGGGCCTCCTCGGGAGGGCGGGCCGGGCGTCCAGGATCGGCGATCCGGGCCGTCGGCGCGCGTCGGGCGGACCCCTGGCGGTCCTGGCCGGTCCGGTCCAGCCTGCGGATCGGCGTGAGGAGGCGGTGCTCTTGGCCACGCCGTCGATCGGCACCTCGCCGGCGCGCCGTCATACTGGCGCGTTCAGCCACCCAGCCACCCATCCGGGAGACCCCATGACCGCCGCCGACCCGGCCACCGTCCGCTGGACCGTGGACACGCCCACCGACGCCGACTTCGCCGCCTGGCGCGAGCTGTTCCGCGGCTACTGCGCCTTCTACCGGGTGCCGATCCCCGACGAGAAGGCCGAGCTGGTCTGGTCCTGGCTCACCGACCCCGCCCATGAGCTCGACGGCCTGCTGGTCCGCGACGCCGACGGCACCCCGGTCGGGCTCGCCCACTACCGGCCGTTCGTCCGCCCGCTGCACGGGGTGGTCGCCGGCTTCCTCGACGATCTGTTCGTCGCCCCCGCCGCCCGGGGCACCGGCGCGGTCGACCTCCTGCTCACCCGGCTGCGTGAGATCGCCGCCGAGCGCGGCTGGAACGCCGTCCGCTGGATCACCTCGGAGGACAATTACCGCGCCCGCAGCAAATACGACCGGGTCGCCACCCGCACCCGTCTGGTCACCTACGACATGCCCCCGGCCGGCGCCTGACCGGACCGCCCGGCCGCCCGGCCCGCACCCGTTCGGAAATCAGTTCGCACTTTTCTGTTATCCGGTCACCGCCCGCCGGTCTCCCAGGTGTCGGCACCCGTCCGACGGACCCTCCGACGGGCCCGACGGCCCCGAACACAGGAAGCGTGCGCAGGTGAACAGCGAGAACCGGACCACCATCCTCCCCGCGAGCGGGCACCCCGGCCTCGGTGGCCCTGGCGGCCCCGGTGGCCAGGGCGGGCGCGCGGCGCGGCGCGCCGCGGCACGGCGGCGCG
>NZ_BAAAKJ010000404.1:19757-28727 GCF_039527695.1 Kitasatospora putterlickiae | reverse complement strand
CGCCCGGCACGGCGTGCCGTCGTTCGAGCTGCGGACCGTCTCCAACGCCGTGGGCCCCCGCGACCGGTCCGCCTGGCGGATCGGGGAGGCGCTGGCCGCGCTGGAGCGCGCCTTCGCCGCTCTGCCCCACCCCGCGCTAGTGAAGGAGGCCGGCCGTGGCTGAACGGCTGAGCATCGCGTACTCGCCCTGCCCGAACGACACCTTCGTCTTCCACGCCTGGTCGCACGGCCTGGTCCCGGGCGCGGACGCCCCCGAGGTCACCTTCGCCGACATCGACGTCACCAACGGCCTGGCCGAGCGCGGCGGGCTGGACGTCCTCAAGGTCAGCTACGCCGCCCTGCCGTGGGTGCTGGACGAGTACACCCTGCTGCCGTGCGGCGGCGCGCTCGGACGCGGCTGCGGCCCGCTGGTGCTGACCCGGCCGGAGAGCGGCGACGACCTGAGCGGGAGGACCGTGGCCGTCCCCTCCGAGCGGTCCACCGCCTACCTGCTGTTCCGGCTCTGGGCGGCGAAGGCGGTGCCCGGCGGCCTCGGCGAGATCGTGGTGCTGCCGTTCCACGAGATCATGCCCGCCGTCCGGGACGGCCGGGTGGACGCCGGCCTGGTCATCCACGAGGCCCGGTTCACCTACCAGGACTACGGGCTGCGGTGCCTGGCCGACATGGGCGAGGCCTGGGAGCGGGAGACCGGCCTGCCGATCCCGCTGGGCGCGATCATCGCCCGGCGCTCGCTGGGCGCCGAGCGGCTGAAGGCGCTCACCGAGGCGATCCGCGCCTCCGTCCGGCAGGCCTGGGACGACCCGGAGGCCAGCCGTGGTTACGTGCTGGAGCACGCCCAGGAGATGGACCCGTCCGTCGCCGACCGGCACATCGCCCTGTACGTGAACGAGTTCACCGCGGACCTCGGCGAGGAGGGGCACGCGGCCGTGCGCGCGCTGCTCACCCGGGCCGCCGCGGAGGGGCTGGTGCCTCCGCTCGGCCCGGGTGCGCTGGACTTCTGAGGTCCGCCGCTTCCGAGGTCCGCCCCCCGACGGACTCCCTAGACGTCGAACTGGTCGGCCACCCCGCGCAGCAGCACCGCGAGCTTCTGCCCGGCCGGCTTGGCCGGGTAGCGGCCGTGCTGCAGGCCCGGCAGCACCGAGTCCATCATCGTGATGAGGTCCTGGACGAGCGCCGCCATGTCGTCCGGGCTCTTGCGCTGGGCGGCGGCCACCGACGGCAGCGCGTCCAGCAGCTGGACCTGCATCGCCTGGTCGCCTCGGTGCCCCGCGACCACGCCGAACTCGACCCGCTGGCCCGGCTTCAGCGACGTGATCCCGGCGGGCAGCGCCTTGGTGTGGACGAAGACGTCGCCGCCGTCATCGCGCGACAGGAAGCCGAAGCCCTTCGTCTCGTTGAACCACTTGACCTGGCCGGTGGGCATCTCGAACAGTCCTCGATGTGGGTGTGAGGGATCCCGGCCCTGGCCGGGGATCACTGGGTGGTGGGAGAGCGGGCCGGCCCCGGGGGACACGCCCGCGAGGGCGCGCACGGTCAGCACGCTGTAAGGAGCAGACTAACGGTCCGTCACTGTCTCATCCGCGTTCCGCGCAAGATCCGTACGGAGCTCCGGCGGCCACGGGCGACCCTGAACCGGCATGGCCGGGGCGCGGCTCGGCGCTGTCCACAGGCTCGCACCCCCGGGTCGGAGAGAAGGGGGCGCACTGATCGCACCCCTCGGCACAGCCTGCATACCCCCGCCCAGCAGGGATCAAAACTCCCAGCGCCCGGAAAACTGCGCAACGTGACGGGGACCGCTCATCCGCGGATCGTCCGCGAAGCGGCCGCGGACGCCCTGGCGCGCCGCCGCCCGGCACCGCGCGGGAACGGCCGCCGGCGGCCTCTGCGAGACTGGGACGGCGGCCGAACCCGCCGTCCCGGCCGCAGAGGAGCAAGCCCCGTGAGCAGCCAGAGCGCCGACCGCGGCGACGCCTACGTCAAGGCCGGAGCGATCGTCTTCGGGCTCGGCGCGCTCGCCACGCTCGTCACCTTCGTCCCGCTGGTCCTGAACCTGACGCCGCTGCCCACCGCCGCGTACTGGCTGAGCATGCTGATGCCGCTGGGCTTCCTGCTCGCCCTCAGCGGCCTGCTGCTCTCCGCCCGGGCCCAGCGCCGCCGGTCCCGCGCCGACGCCTGAGCGCCCCCGCCGGGCGCCGCTACGCGGCCTTCCCGAGGTGCCCGGCCAGCCAGACCGGGAAGGCGGTGAGGTCCGGCAGCACCACGTCCGCGCCCGCCGCCCGCAGCTCCTCGGCGCGGTACGGGCCGGTGGCCACCGCCACCGCGACGGCGCCCGCGTGCCGGGCGCCCCGGATGTCGCCCAGGTGGTCGCCGACGTAGACGGTGGCGCCCTGCTCGCGCAGCGCGTCGCCCTTGCCCTCCGCCCAGAGGTCGCCGGCCACCGCGTCCGCCCGCAGGCCCGCGTGCTCCAGGTGCAGCCGGGCGTTCGGCTCGTACTTGCCGGTGATCACCGCGACCCGGCCGCCGTGCGCGCGGACCGCGTTCAGGGCGTCGTGCGCGCCGGGCAGCGCGACGGTCGGCGCGAAGGCATGGTCCCGGTACAGCGTGCGGTAGCGGTCCACGGCCGCCTCCAGCCGTTCCGCCGGGAACCAGTTGCGCAGCTCGTCGACGAGTGGCGGTCCGAGCCGGGTGACCACCAGGTCGGCGTCGATGACGGTCCCGGTCTCGGCCGACAGCGCCAGGTAGGTGGCGCGGATGCCGGGCCTGGTGTCCAGGAGCGTCATGTCCAGGTCGAAGCCGACGGTGAGCGGAGCGTCCGAGGTAGCGGGCATACCGCCAGGCTATCCAACGCGCCCGACCTGCCCGAAGGAACGATTTGCCCCGGCTTCCGGATGGAACTTAGGTTTGCCTGAGCTATCTGCGAGAGAGAGCCATGACCGACACCACCGCGCCCGGTAGAGCCCGCCTGCTGCGCCACCGAATACTGTGGCTCGCCGCCGCGCTGGCCGTGCTGGCCGCCGCGGTGCTGCTGAGCCTCTCGGTCGGCAGCCGGAACGTCCCGTTCGGCGACACCGTCGACGCCCTGCTGCACGGCGGGGACTCCACCAACGCCGTCGTGGTCCGCGAGCTGCGGGTGCCGCGCACGGTCGTCGGCCTCGCGGTCGGCGCCGCGCTCGGCCTGGCCGGCACCGTCATGCAGGGCATCACCCGCAACCCGATCGCCGACCCCGGCATCCTCGGCGTCAGCCAGGGCGCGGCGGCCGGCGTGGTGGTGGCGATCTCCGCGTTCGGGATCTCCACGCTCACCGGGTACGTCTGGTTCGGCTTCGCCGGCGCGGTGCTCGCCACCGTGGTGGTGTACGGACTGGCCGGACGTGGCCGGGGCGGCGCGACGCCGATCAAGCTGGCGCTGGCCGGCTCGGCGGCGTCCGCGTTCATCGCCTCGCTCAACACCCTGGTGCTCACCACCGACGCGGCCGCGATGGACCAGTTCCGGTTCTGGCACGTCGGCTCGCTCTCCGGCCGCACCGCGGACGTCGCCTGGCAGCTGCTGCCGTTCCTGGCCGTCGGCACGGTGCTGGTGTTCGCGGTGGCGCGCGGGCTGGACGCGCTGGCGCTCGGCGACGACACCGCCAAGGGGCTCGGCGCGAAGACCGGGCTGGTCCGGGCCGTCGGCGCGCTCGGCGCGACCGTGCTGACCGGCTCGGCGGTCGCGGCGGCCGGACCGATCGCCTTCGTCGGCCTGGCCGTGCCGCACGCCGCCCGCGCGGTGGCCGGCGCCGACCACCGCTGGGTACTCACGCTCTCCGCCGTGCTCGGCCCGGCGCTGCTGCTGCTCGCCGACACGCTGGGGCGGGTGCTGTTCCCGCCCTCCGAGGTGCCGGCCGGTGTGATGACCGCACTGGTCGGTGTGCCGGTGCTGGTCACGCTGATCCGGCGCCGGAAGGTGGTGGCGGCATGACGGCCCCGATGGTTCCGCTGCGCGGCTACACCGCGGTGCGCGCCCGGGGCGCCTCCTTCCTGCTGCACCGGCGCTCCGCCTACGCGGCGCTCGGCCTGCTGGTGGCACTGGCCGCCACCGTCGTCGCCTCGCTCTGCCTGGGCGAGTCCACCGTGGCGCCCGGCGAGGTGCTGAAGGTGGTGTTCGGGCAGCCCAGCCCGCACGAGCTGGTGGTCGGCGAGTTCCGGCTGCCCCGGGTGGTGGTCGGCCTGCTGGTCGGCGCCGCGCTCGGGCTGGCCGGGGCGCTGATCCAGACCGTCGCCCGCAATCCGCTGGCCAGCCCGGACGTGGTCGGCGTCTCCTGGGGCGCCACCGCCACCGTGGTCGGCCTGCTGGCCTACGGCGTGGTCGACTCCACCGGCCAGGTGCCGTACGCGGCCGTCGCGGGAGGGCTGGTGGCCGGCCTGCTGGTCTACCTGCTGGCCTGGCGGCGCGGGCTGCACGCGCAGCGCTTCGTGCTGATCGGCATCGGCATCTCGGTCGCGCTCTCCTCGCTGACCTCGGTGTTCCTCACCAAGGGCGACGGCTTCCAGGCGCAGGCCGCCAAGGTCTGGATGACCGGCAGCCTGAACGGCGCCGGCTACGACCAGGCCGGCTGGCTCGCCTGGGTGCTGCTGGCCGCCGTGCCGGTGGCGCTGTGGGCGGCGCGGGCGCAGCGCTCGATCTCCTTCGACGACGCCACCGCCGTCGGCCTCGGGCTGCGGCTGAACCGGATCCGGCTCGGCATGGCGCTGCTCGGCGTGGTGCTCGCCTCCTGCGCGGCGGGCGCGGCCGGGCCGGTGGACTTCGTCGCGCTGATGGCCCCGCAGATCGCCGTGCGGCTGGCCCGCTCGGCGCAGATCCCGCTGTTCTGCTCGGCGCTCACCGGCGCGCTGGTCGTCGTGCTGGCCGACCTGCTGGCCCGCCGCCTGCTGGCGCCCACCGAGCTGCCGGTCGGCGTGGTGACCGGACTGGTCGGCGCGCCCTACCTGATGTGGCTGCTGATCCGCTCCCGCCGTGGAGGTTCCTGAGTCGTGGAGGTCCCGATGCCCGCCGACGCCGAGTCCGTCGACACCGAGTCCGCCCACCGTCTGGAAGCGCGGGAGCTGACCCTCGCCTACGAGGCCCGCACCGTCGCCGAGCGGCTCTCGCTGCGGATCCCGGACGGCAAGGTGACGGTGATCGTCGGGCCGAACGCCTGCGGCAAGTCCACCCTGCTGCGCGCGCTCGGCCGACTGCTGAAGCCGACGCGCGGCGCCGTGCTGCTGGACGGCGAGGAGCTGGCGCGCGTCCCCACCAAGCAGATCGCCCGGCGGATCGGCCTGCTGCCGCAGTCGCCGTCCGCCCCCGAGGGCATCGCGGTGGCCGACCTGGTGTCGCGCGGCCGCCAGCCGCACCAGACCTGGTGGCAGCAGTGGTCGGCGGAGGACGAGGCGGCCGTCGCGGAGGCGCTGGAGCGCACCTCGACGGCCGAGCTGGCCGAGCGCGGCGTGGACGAGCTGTCCGGCGGGCAGCGGCAGCGGGTCTGGATCGCCATGGCGCTCGCCCAGGGCACCGACATCCTGCTGCTCGACGAGCCGACCACCTTCCTGGACATCGCGCACCAGGTGGAGGTGCTGGACCTGGTCCGCCGGCTGAACGTGGAGCGCGGGCGGACCGTCGTCGCGGTGCTGCACGACCTCAACCAGGCGGCCCGGTACGCCGACCACCTGGTGGCGATGCGGGAGGGGCGGATCGTCGCGCAGGGCCCGCCGGCCGAGGTGGTGACGGCGGAACTGGTGCGCGAGGTGTTCGGGCTGGACTCGGTGGTGGTTCCGGACCCGGTGACCGGGACGCCGTTGGTGGTACCGGGCGCGCCGTGGGCGGTCAAGACGGTCGCATAGCGAAACTTTATGCACCAATTCGGACATAATCGACGGACTGCGCTCACCCTCCCCCGCCGTCCGAGGTGCCGATGTCCCCGCTCACCCGCCGCACGCTGCTGACCGCGCTCGGCGGCGCCGCGCTCACCGGCTGCACCGTCCACCACCCCGCGCCGCCGCCGGCCGGCCCCGTGGCCGCCGCCGTCACGCCCTCCCCCACCCCGCTGCCGCCGGTCACCGTGGCCACCGCCACCGGCCCGGTCACCGTTCCCGGCGCGCCGACGCGGGTGGTCGCGCTGGACACCGCCGAACTGGACTCCGCGCTCACCCTCGGCATCACCCCGGTCGGCGCGGCCCGGCCCGCGGCGGACCAGGCGTTCCCCGACTACTGGCCCGCCTCCCGGCTCGACCGGATCGCCTACGTCGGCCCGGTCGGCGCCCCGGACCTCGCCGCGGTCCGCGCCCTGCGGCCCGACCTCATCCTGTCCAACCAGACCCGCGACGGCGGCCGGTACGACGAGCTGCGGGCGATCGCCCCGACCGTGCTCACCCAGACCACCGGCGCGCCCTGGAAGGCCAACGTCGAGACCCACGCCCAGGCGCTCAGCCGCCGGGACGCGGCGGCGGCGTTCGCGGCCTCCTACCAGCGGCACGTCAACCAGGTGGTGACCGCGCTGGCGAACGCCAAGGCGGGCGGTCGGCGGGTCAGCCTGCTCCGCTTCGTCGAGGGCGGCGGCATCCGGACGTACGGCCGGCAGACCTTCCCGGGCTCCGTGCTCGCCGAGGCCGGCCTCGCCCGGCCGGACGCGCAGAACACCGACCAGCCCGACCAGGAGCTCCCGCCCGACCAGCTCGCGAAGGCCGACGGCGACCTGCTGCTCTACGCCGGCTACGGCGACCCGGCCCGCAACGGCCTCACCGCCACGCTGGCGAGCCCCGCCTGGCGGTCCCTGGAGGCCGTCAAGGCCCACCGCGCCTTCCCCGTCGACGACCAGCTGTGGTTCCAGGACCTCGGCTACACCGGCGCCAACTACCTCCTCCAGCAGCTCCAGCGCTTCCTCGGCGCCTGACCCGCGCTCAGGCGCCGGGGAGGTCCGTCGCCACCACCAGCCGCTGGAGGCCGTGCGTCAGGGCGGGCCGGTAGCGGCCGGTGGCTCCGAGGGCGTCGAAGTCCCGCACCCCGACGACGGCCGCGTCAGTCCTCCTCGTCGGCTTCGGCGTTGAGGGAGGTGACGAGGGAGGAGAGGCGGGAGTTCCAGCTCTGGTAGGTGGGTCCGTCGATGGCGTGCTTCTTGGCGAGGTCGCGCACGGAGCGCTGGGCGCTCTTCAGCCTGGCGGCGGCGTCGTCAGGCCGGCCCTCGTTGAGGCGGGCGGTGGCCTCGTCCAGGGTGCGCAGCAGTTCGATCTGCCGGCCGCGGTCCTTCTCCACCTGGGTCTGCGCGATGCTCTGCCGCAGGGCGTTGATCTGGACCAGCGGGGCCGGGTCGTGCGGGGCCGGGGTGGTGGCGGGGGCCGTCGGGGTCGGGCGGGCGGACGGGGTGGTGGCCGTCGGGGTCGGCGTCGGCGTCAGGGTGGGGGTGGGCGTCCGGGTCGCGGTCGCGGTCGAGGTCGCGGTGGGACGGGTGGACGAGGCGGCGGGGGTGGACGGGTCGTCGAAGGCGGTGAGCCCGATCACCGCGGCGCCCGCGACACCGGCCAGGCCCAGGGCGCCGAACAGGACCGGCTTGCGGCGGCCCTCCCGCTCGGGCGCCGGCAACGGCGGCGGGGCCGCCGGGATCGGCGCCATCACCGAGGTGGCCGCCGGAGGCATCGGCGGCACCGGCTGGGGCGGCAGCAGGGTGGTGTGCCGCAGGTCCGGCGCGGGCGCGGCGGTGTGGAAGGCGGGCGGCAACGGGGTGGCGGCGAGCAGTTCGGTGGTCGGGTCGGCGGGCACCAGCCCCGGGACGCAGGCCAGCAGTTCGGCCCGCGCCGAGGCGGCGTCCGCCGGACGGCCGGCCGGGTGCTTGGCGAGCAGCCGCAGCACCGCCGCGTCCAGCACGGGCGGCAGGCCGGGGCGCCGGACGGAGGGCGGCGACGGCTGCTCGCCGACGTGCTTGTAGGCGATCGCCACCGGCGTCTCGGCGGTGAACGGCGGTGCGCCGGTGAGCATCTCGGTCAGCACGCAGCCGACCGCGTACAGGTCGGTGCGGCCGTCCAGCGGGCTCGCGGTGGCCTGCTCGGGCGACAGGTACGCGGCGGTGCCGAGCACCGAGGCGGTCTGGGTGAGGTTGTGCGAGGAGCCCGCCCGGGCGATGCCGAAGTCGACGACCTTCACCCCGCCGTCGTCGGTGATCATGATGTTGCCGGGCTTGATGTCCCGGTGCACCAGGCCGGCCGCGTGCGCGTGGGCCAGCCCCTCGCAGACCGCGGCGGCGATCCCGACCGCCTGCTCGACCGGCAGCACCGGTCGCTGCGCCAGCAGGGCGGCCAGCGAGCGGCCCTGCACCAGCTCCATCACGATGTACGGCGAGCCCTGGTCGACCCCGGAGTCGAAGACCATGACGATCCTCGGGTGGACCAGCATCGCGGCGTGCTGCGCCTCACGGCCGAACCGCTCGGCGAACCTCGGGTCGTCGGCGAGGCCCCCGTTGAGGACCTTGACGGCCACCTGACGCCCCAGCACGTGGTCCACCCCGCGCCAGACCGTGGCCATGCCGCCGACGCCGAGTATCTCGACGAGTTCGTAGCGCCCGTTCAGCGCGCGTCCGATCACCTGGAACCGCTCCCCTCAGAGGGCCCGCCCGGGGTCCCGGACCGCCTCGTGCACCTGTGCACGATAGCCCCCGGCGGCCACCGGGTCCGGGGCCCGCCGGCGGCCGGGTCCCGCACCGGCACCCGCAGGCCGGAGGAGTCCACGAACACCGGGGCGGTGGTGGTCTCGGCGGCCTGCCGGAAGGGGGAGGCGGCCGGGGAACCGGGCAGCGGATCCCCGACCGCCGGCTCGTGGTCGTGATCGTTCAGGAAGACGGTCACGATCGATCCAGTTCGGGCGGTCGAGCGGGGTGCCGGCCCGCCCTGACTGCGGGCGGGCGGGCCGGCGGGGTTCCGGTCCCTCCCGACTGCGGGCGGGCGGGACCGGAGGGTTCGGACCCG
>NZ_BAAAKJ010000404.1:15700-19721 GCF_039527695.1 Kitasatospora putterlickiae | reverse complement strand
CGGGCACGGGGGAGCCGACCGGCCACCCGGAGTCCTCGGGGTGGAGCGGGGTGGAGCGATGGTGCGGAGTGGAGCGGGGTACTGCGGCTACTGCGGTGGTGCGGGGTGGAGCGGTCCGGATGAGCGACGGGCCCGGGGGGATTCGCTCGTCGCCCATCCGGAGATCTGGGTCACCTCTTGGCCGGGGATTCGTCGGGCTGGTCGGCGCGTTCGGTGGCCTTGGGGCGGGCGGACCCGGACGGTTCCGGCGGCGCCGGGGGCGGGGGTGGTGCGGCCGACGACGCCGGGACGGACCCGGTGACGGAACCCGGGCCGGCGGCCGCGGGGGCCGACGGGACGGCTCCCTTGGTCGCCTTGCCGGCGCCGCCGCCGTTCCCGCCGGAGCCCGCGCCACCACCGCTCGCGGTGCCGGTGCCGCCGCTCACGGACCCGGTCGGGGAACCGTCCGGTTTGGGTCGGCCGTTCCCGCCCTGGTGGTCCGCGTCGCCCTGCTGGTCGCCCTTGCCCGCGCCCAGGAGGGCCCGGGCGCAGTACTCCTCGACCTTGTCCGCCCCGCCGGCCGCGGCGACCAGCCCGCCGAACTGGGGGTCGGTGACCAGCGCGCGCGGGCGGTCGCCCGCACCCGCCCGGTCGCTGAACGCCTTGCAGAGCGCGGCGTGCGCCACCGGGTTCGACGGTCCGCGCCCGTCCGCCGAGGACGACGGGGGCGTCCCCGGCGTCTGCGGCCGGTTCGCCGGGGCCGACGGCCCGGCGGTGGCCGGGCCGCCCGACGGGGTGCCCGACGGGGTGCCGGCCGCGTCGCCGGTCGGACCGGAGCCGGACGGCGTGGCCGTCGACCCGCCGGCCGGCGCGCGGGACGGGGCCGGGGTGGACGGCGGGGCGGACGTCACCGGGGCGACCACGCGCCGGTCCGGCTCGTCCGAACCGCCTCCCAACGCCGAGGGCAGATTGCCCGTCCCGGCCGCGACCGCGACCCCGCCCAGCGCCGTGGCACCGAGCACGACGGCGACGGCCTTCGTGCTGAAGGCCTTCGTCAGCGCGGCGGTTGCCATCGAACGTCTCCGGACGGGTGCGGTTGCGGATACTGCTGGGACGGGCGCGAGACGGGCCTCCCGGAAGGCGGCCAGGGCCGCCTCCTCCCCGGCCAGTTCGCCCCGCGTCGCCGGAGCCGCGGCGGCGGCGAGCACACGGGCAACCCCCGTACGCCCAGTGCTGCCGTCCGGGCCGGTGAGCGAGGCGTCCCGCCCGGCCGGCGGGCCGCCCACGGCACCGGCGAGCAGCTGCTCGGCGGTGTCACGGTCGATCCGACGGGATCGGTTGGTGCTCATCTCATGTCCTTCAGCGTCGCGGCCCGGTGTTCTGTCACACCCTGCGGAGAATTTTTTTTCCTGGCTCTTCCGAGCCCCCTCCGGACCGCCCCCTCAGCGGCCGGCCCGCCGTCCCGCTCCGACCGCGCGGCCGGGATCCCGGCGGTCGCCGCGGCCGCGCCCCCGCCCGCGGCCGCCGCCGGGAGGGACTCCTGCAACAGCTTGGCGAGCCGCTTCAGCCCCCGGTGCGCGGCCATCCGGACGGTGCCGGCCCGCTTGCCGAGCACCTGCGCCGCGCTCTCCGCGTCCAGTTCCATCACCACCCGGAGCAGCACCGCCTCGGCCTGGTCCCGGGGCAGCCGGGAGATCAGCGCCAGCGCGTCCGAGGTGCCGACGGCGGCGAGCGCCGCGCCGGCGGTGTCGTCCCCCGCCGCCCGCTCGAAGAGGAACTCGAAGGGCAGGTCGACGACCGGCCGGCGGCGGCGGGCACGCAGGTGGTCCAGCGCCCGATGGCGCGCGATGGTCGCCGCCCAGCCTCGGAAGCCGTCCCCGTCCCCGGTGAAGGTGCCCAGGTCCCGGGCGATCTGCAGCCAGGTCTCGGAGGCGATGTCCTCGGCGTCCTGGGCGTCCTCGGGCCGTCCGCCGACCAGCACCCGCAGGTAGCGGAGCAGTCCCGGCTGAACGCTGCGGAACAGCAGCCGGAACGCCGCCTCGTCCCCGCCCCGCGCGGCCCGGACGGCCTCGGTCAGATCGACTGGGTCGGCGGCCGCTCCCGTGGGCGGGCCGGGTGGCAGGCCTGGCGTCGGGACCGGTCCGGGCCGGCCGACGGGGCTGTCGGTGCCCGCTCCGGGGCGTTCTGCACTCTGCACCCGCCACATCATGGGCCATCCGGGCGAACGTCCCGGACCGGAGCGCTCGGACCGTTACCCGCCGTCCCGGGCCCGGTCGCCGGGGAGCGGGCGGCTCATCCCGGCGCGATCGGCCTTCGGGTCGAAGGTCCTGAGACCTCCTGGCCTTCGTCTAGGGCGTTCAAATCGGACATTCACCTACGTTATACGTGAACGATCCATTTCCGGCCGCCCCCACGCCCGAACGCCGCGGGCCCCGGTCGCCCCCGCCCCCAGCACCCCGGGACCGCCATGACCACCGCCCACGAGCTCTACGAGCGCGGCCTGCGCGACCACCTCGCGCCCGCGCTCCGCCTCCTGGGCCTCACCGGCTGGCGGCGGACCTTCAGCCTCCCCGACCCGACCCACTGGGCGCTGCTCGGCCTGGTCGAACAGCGCGCCGACGGCCGGCTCCGCTACACCTTCGACCTGAGCCTGGTGCGCCGCACCGACTGGACCGCCACGGCCCTCCCCGGCCCGCGCCCGGACCCGCGCGCCGTCTACGGCGTCGAGTGCTGGCGGGCCCGGATCGGCGAACTGCTGCCGGTCGGCGAGGACGTCTGGTGGGAGGTGCTGCCCGGTCCGCGCTGGCGGGTCGCCCTGGACGACTCGGTGGCCGCCGTCCGCCACTACGGGCTGCCCGAGCTGCGCCGCCGGGCCGAACGGGAGCGCGGCACCACGTCCGGCGAGACCTACCTCTCCCCCACCGAACTGGACCACGTCAACGCCGCCCTGCTGGCCGTCCCGGTGGCCCGGATCCAGCGCGCCGAACTGATCGACGGCACGCTCGTCCTCAGCGGCGCCTGGACCAGGGCCGACGCGGCCGCGCGCACCGTGCTGCGCGGCGTCGCCGCCGGCTTCCTCTCGGCCGAGGACGAGCTCTTCGCCGTCGTGCGCTGCGTGGACACCCTCGGCCGCCCGCTCTGGGCCTTCGACCGGGCCCAGCCACCCTAGTGATCATCCGACCATCCCAGGAACCATCCCACCCCGACGGGAGTCCAGATATAACGAGGGGGTAACGGGACCCCGTCGACAAGGAAACGGGGAACCGATGAGCCGGGCAGACGCGCAGACCACCACCGAGGACCGCACCCTGGTCTGGGACGGCTGCCTCAACGTCCGCGACCTGGGCGGGCTGCGCACCACCACCGGCGCCCGCACCATCCGGGGCGCGATCGTCCGCGCCGACAACCTCGACCGCCTCACCGCCGAAGGCTGGGACGCCCTCCTCGACCACGGCGTGCGCACCGTCGTCGACCTGCGCGACATCGAGGAGTACAAGCCGCTCCTGCCGCTCCCCGAGGGCGTCGAGCTGATCCGCGTCCCCCTGGACGAACTGGCCGGCCCCGCCTGGTGGGAGACATACGGCCACCTCGACGGCACCCCGCTCGCCCTGCGCCCCTACCTCGACCACTGCCCGCACGCCGCCGCCGAGCTGATCACCACGATCGCCGGCGCCCGCCCCGGCGGCCTGGTCGTCCACTGCGGCGCCGGCCGCGACCGCACCGGCCTCGCCGCCCTCCTCCTGCTCGCCCTCGCCGGCGTCGAGCCCGCCGGGATCGTCGCCGACTACCTCCTGAGCGCCCCCAACGTCCGCCCCCTCTACGGCACGCTCGGCCTCCCCGACCCCTACCGCCGCATCGACGCCGCACTCGCCGAAGCCGGCACCACCGCCGAAGCCGCCCTCGCCACCACCCTCGCCGGCTTCGACCCCGTCCCCTACCTCCTCACCGCCGGCGTCACCCCCGCCGACCTCGCCACGGTCCGCGCCCGCCTGCTGCCCTCCTGACGGCGGGGGCACGCGGAGCGGGAAGCCGGCCGGCCCGG
>NZ_BAAAKJ010000404.1:5285-15678 GCF_039527695.1 Kitasatospora putterlickiae | reverse complement strand
GCCGCTCCGGCGGACTCCGAGCGGCGGACCGGGGCGCACCGGGGCGCACCGGGGCGCACCGGTGCTACGACCCGCTCGGCTTCGACCGTTAGCCACGACAGGCTCAAGCCGGCGCGCCGATAATCGTTCGCGGCCGGCGCGGCGGCCCTCAATACTGCCGGGCATGGTGGACTTCTCCGACTTCGACACCCGCGGCTACCCCACCGTGGACGTCCGCACCGGCTACGCCGGCTGGGTCGACACGTACGAGCAGACCGTCGAGGACGCGATGGATCTCGCCGTCCTCGACCGGCTGGACACCCCGCGGTGGGCGGAGGTCCGCCGGGCCGCCGACCTCGGCTGCGGGACCGGGCGGACGGGCGCGTGGCTGCGCGGCCGGGCCGGCGCGGGGCTGGTGCTGGACGGGGTGGACCTCACGCCCGAGATGCTGGCGCGCGCCGAGGCGCGGGGCGCCCACGACGGCCTGACGGAGGCCGACGTCGCCGACACCGGGCTCGCGGCCGGCGCGTACGACCTGGTGGTCTCCTCGCTGATCGACGAGCACCTGGCCGACCTCGGCCCGTACTACCGCGAGGCCTTCCGGCTGGCCCGCCCGGGCGGGCACTGCGTTCTGGTCGGCCTGCACCCGTACTTCATCATGGCCGCCGGCATGCCGACCCACTTCACCGGCGCGGACGGCGCCGACGTCGCCATCACCACCCACGTCCACCTGGTCTCCGACCACCTGGCGGCCGGGCTGGCGGCGGGCTGGACGCTGGTGGAGATGCGCGAGGCGGTGGTGGACGAGGTGTGGATCGCGCTCAAGCCGAAGTGGGCGAAGTACCGCAGCCACCCGGTCTCGGCGGCGTACGTGTGGGAGAAGCGGTAGGACCTCAACCCTCCCTAGCGTCAACCGATGGTTGACGACCCTCGGGTCGACAACCTACGGTTGACGCTATGGAGAATCCGATCGTTCCCAAGACCACCGCGCTGCGCCTCGACGACCTGATCGACGCGATCAAGAAGCTCCACACCGACGCGCTCGACCAGCTCTCGGACGCCGTCATCGCGGCCGACCACCTCGATGAACTCGCCGACCACCTCATCGGCCACTTCGTCGACCAGGCCCGCCGCTCCGGCGCCTCCTGGACCGACATCGGCCGCAGCATGGGCGTCAGCAAGCAGGCCGCCCAGAAGCGCTTCGTGCCCAAGGACCCGGCCACCCCCAACGACCTCGACCCGAGCCAGGGCTTCGGCCGGTTCACCGACCGGGCCCGGAACGTCGTGATGGCCTCCCAGGAGGAGGCCCGCCAGGCCGGCAACGCCGAGATCGGCGCCGAGCACCTGCTGCTCGGCCTGCTCGCCGAGCCCGACGCCCTGGCCGTGCGGGCGCTCGCCGCCCAGGGCGTCACCCCGGAGGCGCTGCGCACGGCCGCCACGGCGGCGCTGCCGGCCCCGGTCGCCGAGGTGCCGGGGCTCATCCCGTACGACGCCCGGGGCAAGAAGGCCCTGGAGCTGACCTTCCGGGAGGCGTTGAAGCTCGGCCACAACTACGTCGGCACCGAGCACATCCTGCTCGCCCTGCTGGAGCTGGAGAACGGCGCCGGGGTGCTCGACGACCTCGGGGTGGAGAAGGCCGAGACGGAGAGGTTCGTCACCGAGCTGCTTGAGGCCTTCATCGCGTCGAGCAAGAAGGACCAGCAGGGCTGAACAAGCCGTTCCGGGGCCGTGCGGGACGGGCGCGGCCCCGGGACACCGGAGAACCGGTCAGAAGCCGGAGACGTGGGTGGTGACGATCCGCACCCGCCCGTCCGTCTTAGCCTCCAGGGCCGCGCTCAGCCGTGACGACCGGGCCGGGCCCAGCAGTTCGAGCGCCTCGGCGTCGCCCACCCAGCGGTGGTCGTCCAGTTCGCCGGCCGGGACGGTCACGGGGGTGCCGTCCGGGACGGTGCCGAAGTCGAAGAGGAAGTGCTCGGCCGGGTGGTCGAGTTCGTCCGAGGGATGGGTCCAGGAGATGGCCAGCAGGTCTCCGGCCTCCCGCACGATGCCGGTCTCCTCCAGCAGCTCCCGGGCCGCGCACTCGGCGGGCCCCTCCCCCAGGTCGATGGTGCCGCCGGGGAACTGCCAGTACTCCCGGTAGCCCGCCTTGACCAGCAGGATCCGCCCGGAGGCGTCCCGCAGGACGCACCCCGCCGCCGCGTAGATCCGCGGCAGCGAGGCCAGCCACTCTTCACGGGACTTCAACGGCTCGACCGACACGGCGGGGCCTCCTGGGGCGCGGGAACGAACGTGCGCCCCACTCTGCCAGCCCCCGGCGCCCCGCCGGCCCGCGGCCCGGTCAGCCCTGGGCGGGCGGTCAGCCCTGGACGGTCAGGTGCTCGACCAGCCGGTCGAAGCTGGAGTTGTGGCCGGCCTCCGCCTCCGGGCCCAGGAACATCGCCGGCACGTTCTCCTGCTCCATGAGCACCCGGGTGCGGCCGTCGCCGAGGTCGGTGAGGGTGATCCGGCCGGTGAGGCCGACGCCCTCCTCCAGGAACTCCAGCATCTCGCCCTCGCGGATCGCGGTGAACCGGCCGCGCAGCGGGTAGCGGTCGCCGGTCGCCTCGATCACCATCGTGCTGTCGAAGCGCCCGCCCACCTCCGGCTCGATGGTCACGGTGTCCAGCGGCACGTGAGTGCCGACCGGACCCCAGAAGCGGACGAACCGCTCGGGCTCGACGTACGCCCGGAAGACCTCGGCCGGGGTGGCCGGCAGCTCGCGGACGATGGACAGGGTGCCGAGGTTCTCGGTCATGGTGGTGGTTCCCTCTGTTCGGTGGACGCGCCGCCCGGTGCCGCGCTTTCCGAGGGGTAGACCGGAGGCTCGTCGAAAACTCATCGCTCTCCGGCGAAAGTTTTTCCGGAATCTTCCCGGCGGGCCGATGAGGCTCCTCCGCCACGGCGGTCTCACCTCCGTGAAGACCGAACCGGAAGCCCCCGCCGACCACCCGCTGAGCTGCGACCTGGGCGCCCTGACCGCCCCCGACCTGGCCGTCGTCGACGCCCTGGCCCGGCTGCGGCTCGCCGCCGCCCGGCACGGGGTGCGCCTCGTCCTGCGCAACGCCAACGGCCCGCTGCGCGAACTGCTCGCGTTCAGCGGGCTGGCCGCCGTCCTCCCCGTCGAGGAGGAGGACGGCGCAGGGCTACTCCCCGGCCGCCAGCCGTGGCGGGAGGCCGAAGAGCGGGAACAGCGCGTCGGTGTCCAGGAAGTTGGTGAGCCCGGTGATCCGGCCCGCTGACACCTCCAGCACGATCAGCGCCCACGGCTCGTGCCCGCCGTCCGGGCTCGGCCGGTACTGGCCGAACGCCGGGCCGCCATTGGCCTCCACCGGCACCAGCCGCGAGCCCCGGCAGCCGTGGCCGGGGCCGAGCATCCACTCCCGGATGTCCGCGTGCCCGGTCAGCCAGAGCGCGAACGGCGGCATGTTGAGCGTGACGTCCTCGTGCAGCAGCGCCGCCAGGCCGTCCATGTCGTACGCCTCGAAGGCGGTGACGTACCGGGCCAGCAGCGCCCGGTGGTCCTCGTCCAGCGACGCCGCCGGCCGGGACGCGGCCGGGTCGGCGGCGAGCACGGCCCGGGCCCGCTGGAGCGCGCTGTTCACCGAGGCGACGGTGACACCGAGCAGTTCGGCGGCCTCGTTGGCCCGCCAGCCGAGCACCTCGCGCAGGATCAGCACCGCCCGCTGCCGGGGCGCCAGCCGCTGGAGCGCGGCGACGAAGGCCAGCCGCACCGACTCGCGCCGCGCGACGACCTCGGCCGGGTCGCCGGTCTCGGGCAGCACCCGGCCGTCCGGCGTCGGGCCGATCCAGGTGACCTCGGGCAGCTGGGCGTCGGTCGCGGTGGCCACCGTGGACGGGCCCGCCAGGTCCATCGGCCGGGCCCGGGCGTTGCGGCCGTTCAGCGCGTCCAGACAGACGTTGGTGGCGATCCGGTAGAGCCAGGAGCGCAGCGCGGCGCGGCCCTCGAAACCCCGGTACCCGCGCCAGGCGCGGACCATGGTGTCCTGCACCGCGTCCTCGGCCTCGAAGACCGAGCCGAGCATGCGGTAGCAGTACCCGGTCAGCTCCGTCCGGTACCGCTCCAACTGGAGCTCGACCGGTTCCTCCGTCATCAGCTCGGTCATCGTCCGCGCCCCCGCTCACCCGCCGTCGTCGATCACCGGGAAAGGTACCGCGGAGCTCTGACACCCGCCCCGCCCCGCCTCGGAACGGAGGCGGGGCGGGGGGCCGCTCAGTGCGCGCTGTGCTTCTCGGCGCCGCGGTGACGGTGCCCCTTGAGTTCGGCGTGCCGCGCGGGCGCGGTGTGCGGGACGGCGGTCTCCGCGTCCCGCCCGCCGTGCCGGAAGGGGACGGCGCCCGTGGTCCCGGCACCGGCGGCGGACCGCGCGGTCGTGGTGCGCAGCCGTGGCGGGAACGTGTCCGGCGTCGTCGCCATGCCCCGGCGTTCCAGCAGCTCCTGGGTACCGCCGCGGAGCCTGGACGGGCTTCCCGCTGTTCGCTCGGTCATCGTCGGCCTCCCTTCGGTGGCCTCCGGGCGGACGGAGCCCGGCCGGAGGCCGCACGGGCGTTATGTCCCGATCGGTCGGGGATTACACCTCAACCCACGGCCGCCGGAACGTCAACCCGGTCACCCCATGAGCTCGTGGACGAAGCACCACCGCCAGTCCTCCCCCGGCTCGTAGGACCGGATCACCGGGTGCGAGCTGTCGTGGAAGTGCGCGGTGGCGTGCCGCCGCGGCGAGAAGTCGCAGCACCCGATGTGGCCGCAGTCCAGGCAGAGCCGCAGGTGCACCCAGTCCCGGCGCCCCTCGGCCAGGCAGTCGGCGCAGCCGTCCACGGGCGGCAGGGGCGCGATGTCCCGGGGTGCGGCGGCGAGGTCTTCGCAGGCGCTCATGGGACGCACAGTAGTGACGCCGGGCCCGCCCCGCTCCCCGACACGCACCCGGGGGCACGTGGGAGCATGCCCAGGTGGCGAACGCAACGGGGAGCAGGACCGCTGAGACGGCCGGCGACACGACCGGTGACAGGGGAGACCCCCCTCCGCCCGGCATATCCGGCACCGGGCGGATCCGGCAGCCCGCGGCACTGATCCGGCTGCTCACCGGCCTCGCCGTGATCTCCCTGACCCTGCTCTTCGCCGACTGCGCCCGCGCCACCACCAGCGGCCTCGCCGAGGACGTCGCCGCCGCAGCCGCGCTGGTGCCGCAGCCGCTGGGCGGCGTCGTCGCCGGCCTCACCACCGCCGCGCTGCTGCTCCTGCCCGGCTTCTCCGCCGCCCACCGGCTGCTGCGCACCGCGGCCGACCGGCGGCAGGTCCTCCAGCAGCTCGCCGACGGTGTGCTGGCCGCCGTCCTGGCGTACGGCGCCTCGCTCGCCGTCGACCTGTGGATCGAGGGACCCGCGCCGTTCTCGCTGGTCACCGCGCTCACCCAGCCGCTGCCCGGTGACCCGCTCGCCCGCACCCAGCCGGTGTACGGCTACCTCGCCCCGGTCCTCGCCTTCCTCACCGCCTCCGCGGCCCGCGAACGGCGGGTGCCGTGGATCGTCCTCGCCCTCTCCGCGCTGGCCGGGCTCGCCGGCGGGACCGCCACCCCGACCGCCCTGCTGCTGGGGGTGCTGATCGGCTGGACGGCCGCCCACGGCACCCGCTGGGCCGTCGGCACCCCGGACCCGCGCCCCCGGCCCGCCCAGCTGCTGCACGCCCTGCGCGAGGCCGGCCTGCGCCCGGTCACCGCCACCCCGGCAGGCCACGACCGCTACCTGGTCGGCCAGCGGGACGGGCGCCCCGAGCTGGACGTCCAGCTGCTCGACCGGCAGGCGGTCGCCGCCGCCCTGGTGCAGCGCGCCTGGCGGCGGCTGCGGCTGCGCACCGCCCCGCACCCGCGGGCCCTGCGCTCGCTGCGCACCGGGCTGGAGCACGAGGCCCTGGTCTCCTACGCGGCCGTCGCCGCCGGGGTCCGCACCCACCGGATCGCCGCCACCGCCGAACTCGGCCCGGACACCGCGGTGGTCGCCTACGAGCGGCTGCCCGGCCGCACCCTGGACGAGCTGGCCGACGAGGAGCTCACCGACGCGCTGCTCGCCGACGCCTGGGGCCAGCTGGCCCTGCTCCAGCGGCGGGCGATCGCGCACCGCGCGCTGGTGCCCTCCGCGCTGCTGGTCGACGCGGCGGGCGCGGTGCACCTGGTGGACCTGGCGGACGGCGACATCGCGGCGGGCGAACTGGTGCTGCGCAGCGACATCGCCCAGCTGCTCACCACGCTCGCGCTGCGCACCGGGGCCGAGCGGTCGGTGCGCGCCGCGGTGACGGTGCTCGGCCCGGACGCGGTCGCCGCCGCGCTGCCGCTGCTCCAGCCGATCGCGCTGGCCCGCGAGACCCGGCACGCCCTCAAACGGGCCGGACTGGCCACCGCCACCGCGCCGCCCGCGCCCGACCTCCTGGAGCGGATCCGCGCCGAGGTCCTCCGCAGCCGCCCGCAGGCCCCCGTCCGGCCGGTCCGGCTGGAGCGGCTGCGCCCCCGCACCCTGCTCGCCGTCGGCGGCGGCCTGGTGGCCGGCTGGCTGCTGCTGCCGCAGTTCTTCGCGACCGAGAGCAACCCGATCGCCGCCGTCGCCGATGCCGACCCGTTCTGGCTGGTCCTCGCCCTGCTCGCCGCGGCCGTCAGCCACGTCATGGGCGCGATGGGCTTCGTCGGCTTCGTCCCCGAGCGGCTGAACTTCCGCAACGCCGTGCTCGTCCAGGTCGCCGGCTCCTTCGTGAAGCTGGTCTCCCCCGCCGGGGTCGGCGGCGTCGCCCTGAACACCCGATTCCTCCAGCGGGCCGGCATCCCGACCGCGCAGGCGCTCTCCAGCGTCGGGGTCGGACAGCTGCTCGGCCTGGTGCTGCACCTGCTCCAGGTCGGCGCCTTCCTCTACCTGACCGGCGTGGAGACCGAGAACTCCGAGCTGGACGCCCTGCCGTTCGTGGTCGGCGGCCTCGCCGTGGCGGGCGCCCTGCTGGCCGGGGTCTCCTCCGTGCCCGTGACCCGGCGCTGGCTGGCCGCCCGGCTGCGCCCGCTGACCACCGAGGTGCTGCCCCGGCTGGTGGAGCTGCTGCGCAACCCGGGACGGCTGGCGGTCGGCTTCACCGGGCAGCTGCTGGTGTCGATCACGCTGATCGCCTGCCTGTACTGCTGCGCCAGGGCGGTCGGGCAGCAGCCGGGCTTCGCGGCGGTCGGTGTGGTGTTCCTGGTCGGCAACGCGGCCGGGAACGCCGCGCCGACCCCGGGCGGGGCAGGCTTCGTGGACGGCGCGCTGATCACCGGCCTGACGAACCTGACCTCGATGGAGAACGGCGGGGCGGTGGCCGCCGTCACGCTCTTCCGGCTGCTCACCCTCCTGCTTCCGGTGCTCCCGGGCTGGGCGGCGTTCAGCTGGCTCCAGCGCCGCGGGGCGCTCTGAGCCGGGCCCCTCCCGCCCGCAGGGGCTACTCCCGGTACTCGTCCTCGTCGAGCGGGACGATCCGGCTCTGCTCCGCGACGTCCGCGACGTCGGTGGCCGGGTCCGCGCCGAGCGCACGCCGTTCGGCCAGCTCGTCGTACTCGTCCTCCGCCGTCCGCTCGTCCGGCTCCGCGGCCTCGTCGACCTCGTCGACCTCGTCCAGGTAGTCCTCGTGGTCCTGCGGCATGGCGTCCGTCCTCGTTCCTCGAAGGTTCCTCGGAGGCTTCTTCCGACCCGATGGCGACTGCCCGGTGGGGTACTGGCAGTATCCGTCGGCCGCCGCCCGGGCGCGAAGCGCCACCGGCCCGTCGGCGTGTTGCCTCCTACCCGGATCGGCCCGTTGAAACCGGCCGGAATCGCACCCCCGGGGCGTCCACGGCGAGCGCGACCGCGCCGCCCCCGCGGGCAGAACGGGCCTCCCGGCCACCGGGGTACGATCGGAGCCGTACCAGCAGGGCTTACCCACACCTCCCGGTGGCCCCGAGGCCCTTCCGAACGACGGGGAAATCATGTCCGGCTCGCACTACTTCACCGGTGCACCCGAGGTCGCCAGCGAGCGCCGTCCGATCACGGTCACCCTGCCGGACCTCACCCTGGAGCTCACCACCGACGCGGGCGTCTTCTCCCGCACCCGGCTGGACCCGGGCACCAGGATCCTGCTGGAGCACGCGCCACCGCCCCGGGTGCGCGGCCCGATCCTGGACGTCGGATGCGGCTACGGCCCGATCGCGCTGACCTGGGCGAGCCGCCGCAAGCGGCTCCCGGTCTGGGCGGTGGACGTCAACGGCCGCGCCCTGGAGCTGGTCCGGCACAACGCCGAGTCGCTGGAGCTGGGCAACGTGCAGGCCGCGCTGCCCGAGGAGGTCCCCGCCGACCTGCGGTTCGCGGCGATCTACTCCAACCCGCCGATCCGGATCGGCAAGGCGGCGCTGCGCCGGCTGCTGGAGCAGTGGCTCGGGCGGCTGACCCCGGACGGCTCCGCCTTCCTGGTGGTGCAGAAGCACCTCGGCTCGGACTCGCTGCAGAAGTGGCTGAACGAGCAGGGCTGGCCGACCACCCGGCTGACCTCGGTCAACGGGTTCCGGATTCTGGAAGCGCGGCCCCGCCCGACGGCGGGCGAGGGCCCCGAGAGTGGACGAGGGACGACGTCGTGAAGCAGCTCCGCGGGACCGAACTGAAGCGGCTGCACCGCTCGTGGCGGCGTGGCAACGAGTTCCGGCTCGCGATGATCCTGGAGAACCTCCAGTCGCCCTTCAACGTCGGCTCGGTCGTCCGCACCGGCGCCGCGATGGGCGCGGAGAAGCTCTACCTCACCGGTGACACCCCGTCGGTGCGCTCCTCCGGCGCGCAGAAGGCGGCGATGGGCACCGACAAGTACCTGAAGGTGGAGCACTTCCCCACCGTCACCGAGGCGATCGCGGCGGCGAAGGCCGACGGCTTCAAGGTGGTCGGCCTGGAGCTCGCGGACGAGGCGGTGCCGATGTTCGCCGCCGAGCTGACCCCGGCGGTCGCCTTCGTCCTCGGCCACGAGGACCGCGGGGTGACGGCGGAGGCGCTCGGTCTCTGCGACCAGGTGGTGTTCGTGCCGCAGCTGGGCCGGGTCGGCTCGCTGAACGTCTCGGCCGCCGCCACGGTGGCCTGCTACGAGGCGCGCCGCCAGGGGTACGCGCTCACCGGCACCCCGGACGGCTCCGACGCCGGCGGCCCCGAGGGCCTCGACCTCGACGACGAGTGAACCGCCGTCGGCGGGAGGGTCCGACCCCTCCCGCCGACGGAGCGGCTCACACCTCGACCAGCACCTTGCCCCGGTTGGCCCCCCGGTCCAGGTAGAGGCTCCGGTAGGCCTGCGGGATCGCGTCGAACCCCTTGTGCACAGTCTGGTGGTAGCGGATCTCCCCGCTGCCGACCAGCCCGCCGAGCTCCCGGTGCATCTGCGCCAACAGCGGCTCGGTGAACCACTCCTGGGCGAAGATCCCGCGGATCGTGGTGCGCGGGAACATGATGTACGGCAGCAGCCTCGGCCCGGTCAGCTCGCCGTTCACGGTGGTCGCCCACTGCCAGCAGACCGCCACCCGGCTGTCCACGTTCAGCATGGTGAACACCGCGTCCGTGATGGTGCCGCCCAGGTTGTCGAAGTACCGGTCGACGCCGTCCGGCGCGGCGAGCAGCAGCGCCTGCCGGGCCTTCTCCGCGTCGTCTCCCTGCGCGTAGAGCACCACCTCGTCGAAGCCCAGCTCGCGCAGGTACTCCGCCTTGCCCGGCGAGCCGGTGGTGCCGACCACCCGGCCGGCGCCGGCCCGCTTCGCCAACTGGCCCACCAGGGTGCCGATCGAGCCGGACGCGCCGCTGATCACCACGGTGTCGCCGGGGCGGACCTCCAGGAAGCGGGTGAGCGTGCCCCAGGCGGTCATCCCGGGCGCGCCCATGATGCCGAGCGCGGTGGACAGCGGCAGCCGCTCGTCGTACCAGGACGGGTCCAGCCGGCGGTAGGCCGGGAAGACCATCGGGAAGGCGCCGGTCGTCCACAGCTCCTCGGCGCCGTTGTGGACGACATGGGTGCGCCAGCCCCCGAAGCCCTGCACCAGGTCGCCGACCGCGAACGCCGCCTCCGGCCCGGCCTCGACCACCTCCATGATCGAGTCGGCGCCCATGTGGTGTCCGACCGGGGTCTCCAGCGCCAGCCCGTTCTGGTACGGGTCCACCGAGACGTACCTGGTCCGGAACAGCATCTCGTCCGGCCGCAGGTCGACCTCGACGTCCTCCACGACCTTCTCGTAGACCCGGTTGACGTCGGGCACACCGTCCAGGTGCTCCCGGACCACCCACTTCTCGATCCTCATGCCAGGGCTCCCGTCTCCACGCTCTCGCTGTTCTCGGTCCGCGCCGCCTCGCCGGC
>NZ_BAAAKJ010000404.1:0-5258 GCF_039527695.1 Kitasatospora putterlickiae | reverse complement strand
CCGCCCGCCGGTCCGGCTCCGCGGGCCGGCCCACCGGGATGACCAGGTGCGTCGGCGGCGGCGCGCTGCGGTCGATCTCGGCGGTGAACTCCAGCCCGTCGTCCCGGCAGACGAACTGCATGACGTGCCGTCCGGCGGCGGCCGCCCGGATCAGCCCGCCGATGGTCGCCCAGACCCCGGAGAGGTAGAAGTTCGACAGGCCGGGCAGCACCGGACCGCTCTTCTTGATCTCCTCCTCCACCGTCTCGGCCCCCTCCACGAAGGGGTTCCAGCCGGGGAAGGTGCCGTCGTAGACGCCGGTGTAGCGGACCTGGGTGAGCGGGGTGGACACGTCGGCGACCGCCACCGCGTCCTTGAAGCCGGGGAAGCGCTCGTCCAGGAAGCCGACGATGCCGTTGCGCACCCGCCGCTTGGCCGCCATGTACTCCCGGCCGTGCTTGACCGGCAGGGTGTGCAGCTCCTCGCCGCGCCGGATCCGGGAGGACTGCTCCGGGCCCTCGTGCAGCGCCCGCCAGGGGGCGATGTCGGAGAAGTACGTCGCGAACACCACGGTGGAGTTCTCCGGGGCCAGTTCCGGGTAGTGCCGGGTGCGGAACTGGACGTTCATCGACGGGCAGCGGATGCCGGTCAGCTGGGCCGCGGTCCGCTCGTCCAGCAGGTGGGTGGTGCACGGGTCGCCCGCCGGGAAGGGCTTGCGCAGCCCCAGGAAGAGCGCCACGTACCCGGGCGACAGCTGGCCCGGCTCGTCGATCAGCGAGGTGTAGAGCCGGCGGTAGGTGTCGTTGAGGTACTGGCCCTTGAGCAGCTTCATCACCGTGGTGTGGCCGTCGGCGGCGGAGACCACGATGTCGGCGCGGTACTCGCGGCCGTCGCTGAGCCGCACGCCCACCGCGCGGTCCTCCTCGACCAGGATCTCCTCGACCTTGGCGTTGTAGGTGATCTCCCCGCCGAGCCCGCGGTAGCGCTCCTCGATCGACCGGGCCAGCGCGAGCGAACCGCCCTCCGGCACCCCGGCGGCCTGGTTGGCGTGCGAGGCGAGCTGGAAGTAGAACGGCAGCACCGGGAAGGCGGGGTGCTTCTCGTAGAGGATGAAGTTGAACGCCTCGCGCAGCAGCGGGTCGCGGAACCGCTGCGAGAAGTCCGTCATCAGCACCGTGATCGACTTGCGGACGGTGTTGAAGTACGGCACGAAGGAGGCCAGCATCCGCCAGCGTTCCAGCCGGCCCATCAGCCCGACCGGCTTGAGGAACGGGTAGGCCGCGAGCGCCTTGCGGAAGGTCCGGATGCCCGCACAGAACTCCCGGATCGGCACCGCGTCGGCCGGCGAGAGGCCGAGCAGGTGCGCCTCCAGCCGGTCCGGGTCGGAGTAGAAGTAGACCGCCCGGCCGTCCCGGCCCCGGACGATGTTGAACACGTCGAAGTGCCGCATCTCCTTGCCCTGGAGCGCGCCCAGTTCGAGCCAGATCTGGTACATCTCGTTGCCCGGGCCGTTGCCGAGCAGCCAGCTGATGCACCAGTCGAAGGTGAAGTCGCTGCGGTCCCAGCCGGTGCAGGAGCCGCCGGGGATCTCGTGCATCTCGAAGATCCTGGTGCGGTAGCCGTTCATCCGGGCGTAGCACCCGGTGGACAGGCCGCCGAGCCCGCCACCGACGATGATCATCGACTCCCGCCGGCGCGCGGTGTCTGTCTGCCGTGCCATTCCTGGCCTTCCTCGTCGTTTGCCGTGCCTTGAGGTGCCGTGCCGTGTCGTGAGGTGCTGCGCTGTGCCGTGTCGTGAGGTGCTGTGCTGTGTCATGAGGTGCTGTGCCGTGCCGCCGTCGGGGACGGCCGGTTCACCAGGCGATCGGGAGCGCCTGCAGGCCGTTCACCATGGCGTCCTCCTTCCAGCGCAGTTCGCGCTCGGGGACGGCCAGCCGCAGCCCCGGCAGCCGGGTCAGCACCCGCTCGATCGCCACCTGGAGCTCCAGCCGGGCGAGGTGCGCGCCGATGCAGTAGTGCACGCCGTGGCCGAAGCCGATGTGCGGGTTGGCCGGCCGGTCCAGCACCAGCCGCTCCGGCTCCTCGAACACCTCCGGGTCCCGGTTGGCGGCGGCGGTGGCGATCATCACCGCCTCACCGGCCCGGATCACCACCCCGCCCAGCTCGACGTCCTCGGTGGCGTACCGGGGCAGGCTGAAGCCGGTGAGCAGCGGCACGTAGCGCATCAGCTCCTCGACGGCCTTCGGGATCAGCTCGGGATTCGCCCGCAGCCGCGTCAACTCCCCGGGGTTCACCAGCAGCTGGTGGAAGAAGTTGCCGATCTGGTTGGTGGTGGAGACGAATCCGGCGATCAGCAGGTCGCAGGCGATGGAGAGCAACTCCTCCTCGCTGATCAGCCGCTGCTCCCGGCAGGCCCGGACCAGCGTGGTGAGCAGGTCCTCGCCGGGCTCGCGGCCGCGCAGCTCCAGCACCCCGGCCATGTAGTCGATGAACGCCTGCCCGTCGACGGCCAGCACCTCGCCGGGCGTGACGGCGGAGAGCACCGTCTCCGCCCAGCGCCAGAGCATCCGGTGGTCCTCGGCCGGGATGCCGAGCACCTCGCAGATGATGGTGGTCGGCATCGGGATCGCGAAGTCCTCGACCAGCTCGGCGGGTTGGCCCTTGGCGAGGATGCCGTCGAGCAGTTCGTCGGCCAGCTCCCGGGCCCGCACCCGCAGCCGCTCGACCCGGCGGGCGCTGAACTCCTTGGCCACCAGCGAGCGCAGCCGGGTGTGCTCGGGCGGCTCGGTGGAGAACAGGCCGGCGCCGGAGCGGGCCACCGGGCGCATCCGCGGCTGGTCCTCGCCCATCGCGGCGGCCAGGCTGAACCGGGGCTCGCCGAGCACCGTCCGGACGTCCTCGTACCGGGTGACCAGCCAGGCGCCGTCGCCGTACGGCATCCGGATCCTCACCAGCGGCTGTTCACGCAACTCGGCGTAGCGGAGATCGAGTTCGAGCCCGTTCGGCTCGAAGGGGTAGGTCAGCGGCGGGTGCTGGCGGAGCATCGGCGGATCCGTCTCTCGTACGGGGGCGGGCAGGCTCGGGGCGCCGCCCCGGACCGTGTCAGGACGCATGGGGGGCGGCTCCGGTGAGGATCGACCGGGCGAGCCCGGCGTTGTGGGCGATGAACTCGCGGTCGAGCATCTCGGCGTGCGGGCCGAAGCCCTGGAAGACCGCCGTCCGGGTGGCCGAGCTGCCGTGCCAGGCACCGTGCTGCCCGGCCTCGTACAGCGCCACCTTCTCGTCGTCGGAGATCACGCTGAGCGCGGCGGTGACCACCCCGAGGTTGGGCGTGCGGCTGCAGAACCGCAGGTAGTCCCGGGCCTGTTCGCGGGTCTCCTGGGCGACCGCCGCCGAGCCGGTATGCCGCTGGAGGTGCTCGGCCAGCTCGCGCTCGAAGGCCTGCAGGTGCTCGTCGCCGAGGTCGAAGGACTCCGGGATGCGGTGCGAGTCCATGATCACCACATTGGGCACCGCCCGGCCGCGCCGCTCCAGCTCCTTGGCCACCTCGAAGGCGAGGTTGCCGCCGAGCGAGTAACCGAGCAGGGCGCACGGGCCCTCCGGCTGGAGCGCCTCGACGAGGTCGGCGTACCGGTCGACCTTGTCGTCCCCGCTCACGTAGTTGAAGGCGACCATCCGGTACTCCGGGAGGTGCGCCGCGAACTGCCGGTACACCAGCCCGTGGCCGCCGGCCGGCGGGAAGCAGAACAGCGTCTGCCGCTGCTCCTGGTTGAACCAGAGGTACGGCTGGGCTCCCTCGATCCGGCCGGTGATGATGTGCTCGACGGTCTTCGCCATCCCGTGCAGGGTGGTGACCTTGAAGAGCCGGCTGACCGGGATGCTGATGTTGAACTCTGCCTGCAGCCCGTGGATCAGCTCGATCAGCTTGATCGAGGAGCCGCCCGACTCGAAGAAATCGTGCTGGAGGCCGGGCGCCTCGATGCCGAGCAGCGCGCGCCAGTGCTCGGCCATCCGGACCTCGTAGAGGGTGACCGGCGGCTCCGCGGCCTCCGCGGCGTCCGTGCGGGGCTCGGGCAGCGCGGCCGTGTCCACCTTGCCGTTGGCGGTGAGCGGCAGCGCCGGCAGTTCGACGAAGTGCGTCGGGATCATGAAGGTCGGCAGGTAGCCGGCCAGGTGGCGGCGCAGCTCGCGGTGGTCGAAGGCCTGCCCGGGGGCCGGCACGCAGTAGGCGAGGAGCACGTGCTCGCCGTCGCGGTCCGGCCGGACGGTGACCACCACCCTTTCCAGCCCGGGCCAGTCGGCGAGCTGGGTCTCGATCTCGCCCGGCTCGATCCGGTGGCCGCGGACCTTGATCTGCGAGTCGGCCCGTCCGAGCAGGTGCACCCCGCCATCGGCGTCCCAGCGGGCGAGGTCCCCGGTGCGGTAGAGCCGGACCGGCCGGGTGCCGTCGGCGCCGCCGAGCGGGAGGGTGGCGAACCGGCGGGCGGTCTGCTCCTCGTCGCCGAGGTAGCCGAGCGCGACCCCGGAGCCGCCGATCCAGAGCTCCCCGGTGACGCCGGGCGGCACCGGGCGGCCCTGCGCGTCGAGCAGGTAGAAGGCGCTGTTGGGGAACGGCCGCCCGATCGGGACCATCCGGCCGGGCTCCAGACCGTCCGCCGGGCCCTCGAAGTACGCGCTGTCGATGGTGGTCTCGGTCAGGCCGTAGGAGTTGACCAGCCGGGTGCGGGGCCCGCGGAGGGCGCCCAGCCGCTGGTACTCCTCGACCTTCCAGACGTCCGAGCCGACCACCAGCAGCCGCATGAAGGCCAGGTCCTGGCCGGTGCGCTCGCAGTGGTCCAGCACGGTGCGGACCACCGCCGGGACGAACTCGGCGGCGTCCACCCGCTCGGTGCGCATCACCTCGTACAGCCGGGCGGTGTTGAACAGCAGCTCCCGGCCGACCAGCACCAGGGCGCCGCCCGAGCAGAGCGCGCGGACCACGTCGCCGGTGAAGACGTCGAAGGACGGGCTGGCCATCTGGAGGTGGACCCGGGCGTCGGTGTCCAGCCGGTACTCGGTGTGCCAGGCCCGGTAGGCCGAGGCGAGGTTGCCGTGGGAGACCCGCACCGCCTTGGGCCGGCCGGTCGAGCCGGAGGTGTAGATGACGTACGCGGGGTCGTCCAGGCTCACCGCCGCGTCGGTGAACCCGTCCTCGCCGGTCTTGAGTTCGGCGGTGGTGACCAGCCGGGCGGGCAGCCCGCCGAGCCGCTCAGCGTCGTCGCCGACCAGCAGCGCGGCGC
>NZ_BAAAKJ010000403.1:0-10719 GCF_039527695.1 Kitasatospora putterlickiae | reverse complement strand
CGGCGACCCCGTCCGCCACCCAGGCGCCCCCGGCGGCCGCGTCGTCCACCGCCCCGGCACCCGACGGCATCACCCTGCTGGCCCGGGTCCGCCGCCACCACCCCGGTCTGCGGGCGATCGTCCTGGCCACCGCCGACGACCCGCAGCGGGCCGCCCGCGCCCTGCACGCCGGCGCCACCGGCTGGGTGGCCAAGGAGAGTTCGCTGGCCCGCCTGCTGGCGGTGATCCGGGGCGTGCTGCGGGACGAGACCCATCTGCCGCCCGCGCTGCTCACCGGCGTGATCCGCGAGCTCACCACGGCCCGCCGGGACCGCACCGAGAGCGAGCGGCTGGTCGACACGCTCACCCCGCGCGAGAAGCAGATCCTGCGCTGCATGGTCGCGGGCCTCGGCCGGCAGGCCGTCGCCGAGCGGCTCTACCTCTCCCCGCACACCGTCCGCACGCACATGCAGAACGTCCTCGGCAAGCTCGGGGTGCACTCCACCCTGGCCGCCGTCGCGGTGGCCCGCCGGGCGGGTGTCAGCCCGTCCGAGCTCGCGGCTCCCACCGTTCCGCCGTCCGTCGCCACGTCCACCTCGCCCGGCGCCGGCTGATCCGCCCGTCCGTCACACCCAGGTACCGGCCCGGGGCCGTCCCCGGCACCGGCTCAGGTCCGTCAGGTCAGGGAACTCCGGAGGACAGATGTCGCCGCACAGCACTTCCGCACGCCCGCACGCGACCCAGCAGGGCACGAACGAAGGCACGAACGAAGGTACGGACGAGGGCACGGGCGAGGGCGCGGACACACCGTCCGGCACGTCCGATCCGGCCTCCGGCGCCCCCGCCGCGCCGCCGACGGGACTGCGCACCCTGGTGGTCGGCGCCGGGGCGGCGGGCACCGCGCTGGTGCGCGACCTCGGCCGGGCCCCGGAGTTCGGCCTCGCCCCGATCGGCCTGCTCGACGACGACCCGGCCAAGGCGGGTCAGACGGTGGACACCGTCCCGGTGCTCGGCACGCTGGCCGAGCTGACCGCGCTGGCCGTCGAGCACCGGGCCCAGGTGGTCGCGCTGGCCATTCCCGGACTCGACCCGCGCCGGGTCCGCGAGCTGGCCACCGCCGCCGCGGCGGCCGGGGCCGCCGTCCGCTACCTGCCGTCCTTCCTCGCCGCGCTGCGCCGCGAGGTGGTCGGCTCCGACATGCGCAGCCTGGACGTCAACCGGTTGATCGGCCGGCACGAGGTGCACGTGGTCTCCGCCGACGTCCGGGACGTGATCGAGGGCCGGCGGGTGCTGGTGACCGGCGCCGGCGGCTCGATCGGCGGCGAACTCTGCCGCCAGGTGCACGCGTTCAACCCCAGCGCGCTCTACATGCTCGACCACGACGAGTCCAATCTGCACCGGCTGCAGCTGGACATCTGGGGCGAGGCGCTGCTCACCGACGAGTCGCTGGTGATCGCCGACATCCGGGACCGGCCGCGGATCCAGCAGATCTTCCGCGACCTCAAGCCCGAGGTGGTCTTCCACGCCGCCGCCCACAAGCACCTGCCGCTGCTGGAGCGCCACCCCAGCGAGGCGGTGAAGTCCAACGTCCTGGGCACCGACCACCTGGTGGAGGCGGCGCTGGCCACCGGTGTCGAGCGGTTCGTGCTGATCTCCACCGACAAGGCGGCCGACCCGACCTCGGTGCTCGGCGCGAGCAAGCGGCTGGCCGAGCTGATCGTCCAGGCGAACGCCCGGGACGCCCGCGACCTGGGCACCGGGGTGTTCTCCGCGGTGCGGTTCGGCAATGTGCTGGGCTCGCGCGGCTCGCTGCTCTCGGTGCTGGCCGAGCAGTTGCGCAGCGGCGGCCCGGTGACGATCACCCACCCCGACGTCACCCGGTTCTTCATGACCATCGAGGAGGCGGTCGGCCTGGTGCTGGAGTCCGGCCGGATGGCGCGCGGCGGCGAGGTGTTCGTGCTGGACATGGGCGAGCCGGTGCGGATCGTCGACCTGGTGCACAACTTCGCCGAGCAGGTGCAGCTGGCCAGGGACGAGGTGGAGATCCGCTACACCGGGCTGCGGGCCGGGGAGAAGCTCAACGAGGCGCTGTTCTCGGAGGGCGAGGAGCGGCTGCCGACAGGGCACGCGCGGATCTACGCCACCGTCGCGGACGCCGCGGCCGGGCCGGAGGACCTGGCCGGCGGGCTGACCGGGCTGTACCGGGCGGCGGCGGTGAACAGCGACGACGAGGTGCGCCGCCGGCTGGCCGAGCTGCTGCCGGGTTACCGGACGCCGGAGCCGGCCCCCGTCCCGGTGCCCGCGCTGAGCACGCCGTACCCGGACGGGTTCTGAGCCGGGTCCTACGGGATGTTGTCGAAGGGCGCGACCAGCTGCCGCAGCAGGCCGGCGAGCTCGCCCTGCTGGGCGGAGGTCAGCTGGGCGAGCAGCTCGCGCTCGTGCGCGAGCAGCCCGGCGAGCGCCTGGTCGGCGCGGTCGCGCCCGTCGTCGGTGAGCCGGACGAGGACGCCGCGCCGGTCGTCGGGGTCGGGCAGCCGCTTGACCAGGCCCTTGCCGGTGAGCCGGTCGATCCGGTTGGTCATGGTGCCGGAGGTGACCAGGGTCTGGGTGAGCAGCTGGCCGGGGGAGAGCTGGTACGGGGAGCCGGCCCGCCGCAGCGCGGTCAGCACGTCGAACTCCCAGGGCTCCAGGCCGTGCTCGGCGAAGGCGATCCGACGGGCGCGGTCGAGGTGCCGGGCGAGCCGGCTGACCCGGCTGAGCACTTCGAGCGGTTCCACGTCGAGGTCGGGGCGTTCTCTGCGCCACGCTGCGACCAGCCGATCGACCTCGTCCTCCATGGCGATCAGTGTATCGGGGGTTCTGTCGATGTGAAGTCTCTTGACGTCGAGAAGTCCAGGCGCGACGGAGACATGGACATCTTGACATCGAGATACCCCCGTGGCGGGCCTCAGGCCTTGCGCTCGCCGACCAGCTTGGGGTGGCGCTCCATCCCCTCCAGGCCGTGCCAGGCCAGGTTCACCAGGTGGGCGGCCACCTCGGCCTTCTCCGGCCTGCGCACCTCCAGCCACCACTGGCCGGTCAGCGCGACCATCCCCACCAGCATCTGCGAGTACATCGGGGCGAGGCGGGCGTCGAAGCCGCGGGCCTTGAACTCCAGGCCCAGGATGTCCTCCACCTGGGTCGCGATGTCGCTGATCAGCGAGGCGAAGGTGCCCGTCGACTGGGCCACCGGGGAGTCCCGGACCAGGATCCGGAAGCCGTCCGTGGAGGTGTCGATGTAGTCCATCAGCGCGAACGCCGCCTGCTCCAGCAGCTCGCGCGAGTGCCCCCCGGTCAGCGCCCCCGTCACCATGTCGAGCAGCAGCTGCATCTCGCGGTCGACCACCACCGCGTACAGCCCCTCCTTGCCGCCGAAGTGCTCGTACACCACCGGCTTGGACACCCCGGCGCGCTCGGCGATCTCCTCCACCGAGGTGCCGTCGTAGCCGCGCTCGGCGAACACCGTGCGGCCGATCTCCAGCAGCTGCTCCCGGCGCTGCTTGCCGGTCATCCGCACCCGGCCGCCCCGCCGGCGCGGCGTGGCCGCAGCGCCGTCCGGCCCGGCGGCGGCACGCGGACGGGCCTGCGCCGGACCGGGCGCGGCGTCCGTCCGCGTGCTCTGGTGGCCGCCTGTGCTGTCTGCGCTGCTCCCGTTCACCCCTACATCATGCTGCAGGTGCGCCCTCATGCGGCGCGGCGGGCGGCGATCCGTTGCGCGTCCGGCCAGCGGACGTCCCGCACCCAGCCCGCCAGCTCGAACCAGCGGATCAGCCGGGCCGAGGAGTCGAGCTGTCCGCGCAGGACGCCGTGCCGGGCCGAGGTGGGGTCGGCGTGGTGCAGGTTGTGCCAGGACTCGCCGCAGGAGAGCACGGCCAGCCACCAGACGTTGCCGGAGCGGTCCCGGGAGCGGAACGGCCGGCGGCCGACCGCGTGGCAGATCGAGTTGATCGACCAGGTGACGTGGTGCAGCAGCGCCACCCGGACCAGCGAGCCCCAGAAGAAGGCGGACAGCGCGCCCTGCCAGGAGAGCGTGACCAGTCCGCCGACCAGCGGCGGCAGCACCATCGACAGGGTGGTCCAGAGCCAGAACAGCCGGGAGATCCGCCTTATGGCCGGGTCGCGGACGAGGTCGGGCGCGTACTTGAGCTGCGGGGTCTGCTCCTCGTCGAAGAGCCAGCCCATGTGGGCCCACCAGAGGCCCTTGAGCAGCGCGGGGACGGTCTCGCCGTAGCGCCAGGGGGAGTGCGGGTCGCCGTCCTTGTCGCTGAACCGGTGGTGCTTGCGGTGGTCGGCCACCCAGCGCACCAGCGGGCCCTCGATCGCCAGCGAGCCGGCCACCGCGAGGGCGAGCCGCAGCGGGCGGTTGGCCTTGAAGGCGCCGTGGGTGAAGTAGCGGTGGTAGCCGATGGTGATGCCGTGGCAGGTGAGGAAGTACATGACGGTGGCGATCGCGACATCGGTCCAGCCGAGCCCCCATCCCCAGGCCACCGGGACGGCGGCGACCAGGGCGGCGAAGGGGACGGCGATGAACAGCGCGAGCGCGATCCGCTCGGCGGCGCCCTGCCGCTCCCCGCCGCGGGTGGCGGAGAAGGTGTGCGGCGCGGCGGCGGAGGGGTCGGCGGCGGAGGGGTCGGGGGCGTCGGGTCCGGGAGCGGAGGAGTCGAGGGGGCGCGCGGAATCGGCGTGCGCCTCGCCGGCCTGGATGGTCATGGGCGTCCCTTGAGGGGGGAGAGGACGGAGGCTACGTTGGCGTAACCTACGGAATCGTAGGTTGCGCTCCGCCACCGAGGGAATACGCGGCCGGGCGGCGCTTGAGTGAATTCACCCGACTGGATGGATGACATCCGGTTCGCGGGCGGGGCCCCGGCGGGCGGCCCGGAGGAGGTAGATGTGACGGCCCATACCCCGTAGTCTTGGCGGAGCGCGCCCCCGGGAACGGGGGCGGATGTGCCGGTCCCGGATCGTCTAAGGGCAGGACAGCTGGTTTTGGTCCAGCTTATGGGGGTTCGAATCCTCCTCCGGGAGCCATCTCCGGGCCGGTCGGCCCGGCCCGCCGAGCGGCGGCCGCGCGACGGTCCCAGGGGCCGGAGGAGCGGTCATACTCCGCGCACTATCCTCGAAGCGGCCAGGGCGCTGACGTGCGGGTCCCGTCGCTGGCCGCTCTGCCCTCCCCGTGTAACCGAATGAGGAGCCTCCCCCCGTGAGTGCCAATTCGCCTGCCGCCGTTGTCGTGCTCGCCGCCGGTGGCGGGACCAGGATGAAGTCGAACAGCCTCCCGAAGGTGCTGCACGAGGTGTGCGGACGGTCGCTGGTCGGCCACGCGGTGGCGGCGGCCGAGGAGTTGACGCCGGGCCAGCTGGTCGTGGTGATCGGGCACATGCGGGAGAAGGTGGCCGAGCACCTGGCGGCGCATCACCCGGGCGCCCGCGCCGTGGTCCAGGAGGAGCAGAACGGCACCGGGCACGCGGTGCGCACCGCGCTGGAGGCGCTGGCGGCCGACGGGATCGAGCTCGACGGCACGGTGATCGTCACCACCGGCGACGCGCCGCTGCTGACCGGCGGGACCCTGAGCGCGCTGGCCGCGGCGCACGCCGAGCAGGGCAACGGCGTCACCGTGCTGACCGCGGTGGTGCCGGACCCGTTCGGCTACGGGCGGATCTTGCGCGACGAGGCGGACGGCGCGGTCGCGGCGATCGTCGAGGAGAAGGACGCCTCGGACGTCCAGCGGGCGATCGGCGAGATCAACTCCGGCGTGTTCGCCTTCGACGCCAAGCTGCTGGTGGACGCGCTCGCCGAGGTCACCACGGACAACGCGCAGGGCGAGGAGTACCTGACCGACACCCTGGAGATCCTGCGCCGGGCCGGGCACCGGGTCGGCGCCGTGGTCGCCGCCGACTACCGGGACATCCTCGGCATCAACGACCGGGTGCAGCTCGCGCACGCCCGCCGGCTGCTGAACGACCGGCTGCTGGAGCGCGCGATGCGGGCCGGCGTGACCGTGGTGGACCCGGCGACCACCTGGTTCGACGTCCAGGTCTCCTACGAGCCGGACGCGGTGGTGCTGCCCAACACCCAGCTGCAGGGCTCCACCCACCTCGGCGAGGGCTGCGAGGTCGGCCCGAACTCGACGATCAAGGACACCCGGATCGGTGCCGGGGCGTGTGTGAGCAACACCACGGCGGACGGCGCGGAGGTCGGCGACCTCGCTACCGCCGGCCCCTACGCGTACCTGCGGCCGGGTGCCCGGCTGGCCCGCAAGGCCAAGGTCGGCACCTACGTCGAGGTGAAGAACTCGGAGCTGGGCGAGGGCGCCAAGGTCCCGCACCTCTCCTACATCGGCGACGCCACGATCGGCGAGGGCACCAACGTCGGCGCCGCCTCGGTCACCGTGAACTACGACGGCGTCAACAAGCACCGCACGGTGATCGGCGCGCACTGCCGTACCGGATCCGACAACATGTTCATCGCGCCCGTGACGGTGGGCGACGGCGCCTACACCGCCGCCGGCTCGGTGATCGCCAGCGACGTGCCGCCCGGCGCGCTCGGGGTCGCCCGGGCCCAGCAGCGGAACATCGCCGGCTGGGTGTCGCGCAAGCGCCAGGGGACCACGTCGGCGCAGGCCGCGGCGGCCGCGACGGAGCGCGACGGACAGGGCGCGACGGAGGCCTGAGCGGGCGGGCCGAGGTCCGGCGCGAGGTCCCGGGGCGGACGGTTCGCGAGCGGGCGCGTAACCTTGGGGTCATACGTGCGCCATTGGGCCTACCGCCCGTGTCCAGGCGTACCGACAATTCCCCGACCCCTCTCGCCGGCTGGCGGACGCCTGCCCGCGGTACGGACGGGGTCGGCGTCAGCAACGCGAGGAGACGGTGGCAGTGAGCGGGATCACGACGTCGGGCGAGAAGAAGCTGAAGCTCTTCTCCGGCCGTGCCCACCCGGAGCTGGCGAGGGAGGTGGCCGAGTCGCTGGGGACCGAACTGGTTCCGACCAAGGCCCTCGACTTCGCCAACGGTGAGATCTACGTCCGCTTCCTGGAGTCGGCCCGTGGCGCCGACTGCTTCGTGATGCAGAGCCACACGGCTCCCATCAACCAGTGGATCATGGAGCAGCTGATCATGATCGATGCTCTGAAGCGGGCCTCCGCCCGGAGCATCACCGCGATCCTGCCGTTCTACGGGTACGCCCGCCAGGACAAGAAGCACCTGGGCCGCGAGCCCATCTCCGCCCGCCTGGTCGCCGACCTGCTGCGCCAGGCGGGCGCCGACCGGCTGATGGCCGTGGACCTGCACACCGCGCAGATCCAGGGCTTCTTCGACGGCCCGGTGGACCACCTGTTCGCGCTGCCGCTGCTGGCCGACTACGTGGGCGAGCGGGTCGACCGCGACAAGCTCACCGTGGTCTCCCCGGACGCCGGCCGGGTCAAGGTGGCCGACCAGTGGTGCGACCGGCTGGACGCGCCGCTGGCGATCATCCACAAGCGCCGCGACATGACCCAGGCCAACACCATCCTGTCGGCCGACGTCGTCGGTGACGTCCAGGACCGGGTCTGCGTCCTGGTCGACGACATGATCGACACCGCCGGCACGATCTGCGCCGCCGCCGACGCGCTGTTCGACAACGGCGCCGCGGACGTCCTGGTGGCCGCCACCCACGGCGTGCTGTCCGGCCCGGCCGCGGACCGCCTGAAGAACTCCCGGGTGAGCGAGTTCGTGTTCACCAACACCCTGCCGACCCCGGCCTCGCTGCAGCTGGACAAGATCACCACGCTGTCGATCGCCCCGTCCATCGCCGCCGCGATCCGCGAGGTGTTCGAGGAGGGCTCGGTCACCAGCCTCTTCGAGGGCGTGCACTGATCCAAGCCCCGTGCGCGCGGCCCCGGTTCCCTGCGGACCGGGGCCGCCGCCGATTTCGCGAGAGGCCACCGCTCCGGTTAGACTCGTGAAACTGCTCGGCGAGGGATGCCGTGTGCCCGCACCGCGGGTGCCCGCACCGTGATCGACGCGCTGCCGGATCCGGAACCCCCGGGCTTCCGGCAGAGGTCGTTGCGCCGCCGAGTGACCCCCGATCGTTATGAGGGTGTGGTCCCGGCGGTTTTTCGCGTTGCCTGCACCCCCGCGCCAGCTTTCACGAGGAGTGCAGTCGTGTCCGAGATCCGCCTTGCCGCCGAGACCCGTACCGAGTTCGGCAAGGGTGCCGCCCGTCGCGCCCGCCGTGCCGGCCTCGTCCCCGGTGTCGTCTACGGCCACGGCCACGCGCCGGTTCACCTGAACCTGCCCGGCCACGACCTGATGATGGCCCTGAAGACCCCGAACGCCCTGCTGGTCGTGCCGATCGAGGGCAAGGACGAGTACGTGCTGCCGAAGGCCGTCCAGCGCGAGGCCATCAAGCGCACCATCGAGCACGTCGACCTGCTGCTGGTCAAGCGCGGCGAGAAGGTCACCGTCGAGGTTCCGGTCCACACCGAGGGCGAGCTGGCCCCGGGCGGCAACCTGCTGGAGCACGTCCTGCAGGCCCTGCCGATCGAGGCCGAGGCCACCCACCTGCCCGAGGCCGTCACCGTCTCGGTCGAGGGCCTGGAGGCCGGCGCCTCGATCCACGCCAAGGACATCGTTCTGCCGAACGGCGTCTCGCTGGCCGTCGAGGCCGACGCCGTCGTGCTGCAGGTCATCGCCGCCCAGGCCGCCCCGGCCGAGGACGAGGCCGCCGAGGCCGAGGCCGGCGCCGAGGCCTGAGCCCCTCGCGCAGTCTGAGACCGCTGCCCCGGTCGCTCCCGCTGGAGCGGCCGGGGCAGCGGCGTGTCCGGGATGATGGCGGTGAACATGACCACGAGGAGCGGTGGGATGACCGAGGAATACGACGGACCCTGGCTGGTGGCGGGGCTGGGCAATCCGGGGGACCAGTACGCCCGGAACCGGCACAACATCGGGTTCATGGTGGTGGAGCTGCTGGCCCAGCGGATGGGCGCGAAGTTCAAGGCCCACAAGAGCCGGGCCCAGGTCGCCGAGGGGCGACTGGCGGGGCGGCGCGTGGTACTGGCCAAGCCGATGACCTTCATGAACCTCTCCGGCGGGCCGGTCACCGCGCTGCGCGACTTCTACAAGGTGCCGGTCTCCGCGCTGGTGGCCGTCCACGACGAGCTGGACATCGACTACTCGGCCCTGCGGCTGAAGCTGGGCGGCGGCGACAACGGGCACAACGGGCTGAAGTCGATCACCAAGTCGCTCGGTCCGGAGTACCACCGGGTGCGCTGCGGGATCGGCCGCCCGCCGGGCCGCATGGAGGTCGCGGACTTCGTGCTGAAGGACTTCTCCGCCACCGAGCGCAAGGACCTGGAGTGGTTCGTGGACCGCTCGGCGGACGCGGTGGAGGCGCTGCTCTCCGAGGGCCTGGAGCGGGCCCAGTCGACGTACAACTCCTGACCCGCTCCGGACCCGTTCCTGACCTGCGGTCACGGATCCGGCCCCGGGGGAAGGGCGGTGGGCCGGTCGGGCAACAGTCGTACAACTCTTGAGGGAGCAAACCTGAATCCCTGTGAGAAATCTGTGCGGATCGGATAGCGTCAGGCCAGTACGCGAACGGGTTGGGGAGTTCTCGATGCGGAGTTTGCGGCCGGTCCGGCGCCTTCGGCGGATCCGGGTGGTTCGGCTGAGGAAGCTCGGACGGCGGGTGGGCACGGCGGGTGCGCTGGGCACCGCGGGGGCGCTCGGCGTCGCCGGGGTGCTGCTGGGCGGGGCCGGTGCGGCGCACGCCGACCCGATCGCGGAACCCGATCCGGGTGTGGTGTCCCCGGAGCCCGTCTCGGCGCAGCTCGGCCCGGTGCTCGGCGGCTCGGTCGGCGGTGACGCCGGCCTGCTGGCCGTCGCCGGAGGGCTGGTCGTGGCGGCCGGCGGCGCGGCCCTGTGGGTCAAGCGCCACCGGGCGGGCGAAGCGGGGGAGTGAGAGAGCGCTCGTGCCGGAGGGGCCGGGGACCGAACCGATCGGATCCCGGCCCCTCCGGTGTTTTTCGCCGGGTGTGTCATCCGCCCGCGTCCTCCCGGGCGTCTGGTGGGCATGAAGCGCGAATCGATGCGGTCGGGGGACCTCGCTGAGGACACCCGGCGGGACGACCCGTTCGACGAGTTCGTCGCGGCGCGGTACCAGGCCCTGCTCCGCAGCGCGTTCCTGATCACGGGGAACGTCCACGACGCCCGGGACCTGCTGCACGACGCGCTGTCCCGGGTGTACGTGCGGCGCGGGGCGATCCGGGACCCCGGCGCGGCCGAGGGCTACGTCCGCCGGACGATGGTCCGCACCCATGTGTCGCGGTGGCGGCGGACCCGCCGGGAGGTGCTGACGCCGCTGCTGCCGGAGTCCCCGGTGGCCGCGGCCGATCCCCGGGACGAGGAACTGGAAAGGGTGCTCCGGTCACTGCCGCCCCGTCAGCGGACGGCGGTGGTGCTCCGGTACTACGCCGACCTGTCGGTGGCCCAGGTGGCCGAGGAACTCGGCTGCTCCCTGGCGACGGCCAAGACCCATCTGGCGCGTGCGATGAGGACGCTTCGGCAGGAGCTGGGACCGGTGAAGGAGATGGTGGGCCATGACGGCTGAGGACGGCGGAACGGACCGGTTCGAGGAGGACCTGATCGTCCGCCTGGAGGCGCGGGCGCGGGCGGTCGGCGGCGGCCAGCCGGCGGCCGGTGTGAGAGAGGCGGGGCGGCGGCGGGG
>NZ_BAAAKJ010000402.1:5821-10288 GCF_039527695.1 Kitasatospora putterlickiae | reverse complement strand
GTCCCGCCCGCCAAGCCCACTGGGGGGAACTGAGCCATGCGCCTCGCCCGCATCCCCGTCTCCGCCGTGCTGATCCTGCTCGGCCTGCTGCTGCAGGTCAGCGTCTTCGGCCGGCTGCAACTGCCCGGGGCCACCCCCGACATACTGCTGCTCGTGGTCGTCGGCCTCGCCCTGGTCTACGGGCCGACCGGCGGGTGCCTGGTCGGCTTCCCGGCCGGCCGGCTCGCCGACCTCGCCCCGCCCTCCGACCACGCCATCGGCCGCTACGCGCTGGTGCTCTGCCTGATGGGCTACGCCGCCGGACTGCTGCGCCCCGAGCACGGCCGCCAGCGCTCGGTCTCCAGCGCGCTGCTGGTGGTGGCCGGCGCCGCGATCGCCTCCACCCTGCTCTACGCGATGGTCGGCGCGCTGGTCGGCGACACCGCCGCCCGGCACGTCGGGCTCGGCCAGCTGGTGATCACCGCCCTGCTCTACGACCTGCTGCTCGCCCCCTTCGTGGTGCCCGCCGTGATGGTGATCGCCCGCCGCTTCGGCAAGGACCCGCTCGCGGTCGCCGAGGACGACGAGGGCGGCCCCGGCCTCGGCACCCTGGCCCGCTACCGCACCACCCGCGAGCCCGGCACCGGCCCGGCCTACAAGAAGAAGCGGCCGCTCGGCGCGGTCAAGCGCCCGTAGCCCCCGGCCCCGGCCGAAGCGACCAGCCCGCCCGCCCCTGTTCTGTTTTGGAGCGCACGAGACGTGAGCAACATCCCCGAGACCGGCCGTACCCGGCGGGTGACGATCCGTCTGGTGGTGCTGCAGATCCTGGTGCTCTCACTGCTCGCCACCCTCGGCGGGCGGCTGTGGTACCTGCAGATCCGCAACGCCAGCGTCTACACCGCCAAGGCGACCGGCAACCACATCCGCGAGGTCGTCGAACCGGCCGTGCGCGGCGAGATCCTGGACGCCTCCGGACGCATCCTGGCCGGCAACGAGACCAAGCTGGTCGTCTCGGTCAGCCGCACCTCGCTGCTCCAGCAGAAGGACGGCGGCAAGGCGGTGCTGACCCGGCTCGCCGAGGTGCTCGGGATGCCGGCCAAGGACGTCCAGGAGAAGGTCCGGCTCTGCGACGCCAAGACCCCGCAGCCCTGCTGGAACGGCTCTCCCTACCAGCCGATCCCGGTCACCAAGGACGCGACCACCCAGCAGGCGATGCAGATAATGGAGCGCCGCGAGGACTTCCCCGGCGTCACCGCCCAGCCCACCGCAGTGCGGCACTACACCGGCGTCGAGGGCGCCAACCTCGCCCAGGTGCTCGGCTACCTGTCACCGGTCACCGACGAGGAGGTCTCCAAGACCGCCGACCAGGCCGGGCTGGACCGCTACCTGCCGGCCGACCAGATCGGCCGCGCCGGGCTGGAGTCCGTCTATGACCGCGACCTGCGCGGCACCGCCGGCGTCACCAAGCTGGAGGTGGACAACCTCGGACGGGTCATCGGCACCGCCGACCAGGCCGCCCCGCAGACCGGCAACAACCTGGTGACCAGCATCGACGCCCGGGTGCAGAAGGTCGTCGAGGACAACCTGGCGCAGGCGATGGCCGACGCCCGCAAGACCTTCGACAAGGTCACCAACCGCAACTACGAGGCCGACTCCGGCGCCGCCGTCGTCATGGACGTGCACACCGGGCGGATCGTCGCGATGGCCAGCGCCCCCACCTACGACCCCAACCTGTGGCAGGGCGGCATCAGCGGCAAGGACTACCAGGCGCTGACCAGCAAGGAGTCCAACTTCCCGCTGCTGAACCGGGCCATACAGGGTCAGTCGGCCCCCGGCTCGACGTTCAAGGTCATCTCCACCGCCGCCGCCGTCCAGGCCGGCTACCCGATCGACGGCCGCTACGACTGCCCGAAGAGCATGACCATCGGCGGGCGCGAGTTCAAGAACTTCGAGAGCGAGAGCTTCGGCTCGATCTCCCTGGAACGCGCCCTTGAGGTCTCCTGCGACACCGTCTTCTACGGCCTGGCCTACGACCAGTGGATGAAGGACGGCGGCATCAAGCCGAAGAAGGAGCCGGGCGACTGGTTCTTCAAGACCGCCCACCAGTTCGGCCTCGGCGCCAAGACCGGCATCGACCTGCCCAGCGAGGTCACCGGCCGGGTGCCGGACCGGCAGTGGAAGCAGTCCTTCTACGACAACAACAAGGACGCCTGGTGCAAGCAGGCGGAGAAGGGCGGCAACAGCTTCTCCGACCAGATCGCCCGGGAGAACTGCGTCGACGGCTACCAGATGCGCGCCGGTGACGCCGTCAACTTCGCGATCGGCCAGGGCGACACCCTGGTCACCCCGATCCAGATGGCCCGGATCTACGCGGCGCTCGCCAACGGCGGCACCTTCTACCGGCCGACCATCGCCAAGGCCGTGATAAGCCCGAGCGGGGATCTCGTCCGCGAGATCGCCCCGCACGAGGACGGCCGGCTGCCCGGCGACCAGAAGCTGCTCAGCTACATCGACCAGGCCACCGCGGGCGTCGTCACCGGCGGTACCGCCGCCTGGAAGTTCACCGGCGCGGGCTGGCCGCAGGGCAAGATCGAGCTGCACGCCAAGACCGGCACCGCCGAGGTCGAGGGCAAGCAGACCACCTCGTGGCTGACCACCTACAGCCGCGACTACGCGGTCGTGATGACGATAAGCCAGGGCGGCACCGGCTCCGGCGGCTCCGGCGACGCGATCCGGCGGATCTACCAGTCGCTGTACGGCGTCGACGACAAGGGCAACGTCGACCAGGGCAAGGCGCTGCTGCCCACGCCGCAGGCCGAGCTGCCGAAGTTCAACCCGGACGGGACCGCGATCATCAAGCCGGCCTCCTTCGCCGGTGCCGCCGGCGCGGCCGGCGCGGCCCTCGCCGACCCCGGGGTGGGCGGCGGCTCGCCGCGGGTCTTCCTGGACCCGGCGCAGCCCGACGGCACCCCGCCGGTGCACTTCGCCGCCGTGGCCGCCGTCGAACCCACCCGCTCCACCGGAAGGGGCCGGGCATGACCTCCTACGGCTCGTACCGCCAGCTGCGCCTCGTGCCGCGGCGCGGCGGAGTGCCCAAGTCCTTGGCCAAGGACTCCCCGCTGTGGCGGATCGACTGGATACTGCTGCTGGCCGCGGTGGTCCTCTCGCTGGGCAGCTCGCTGCTGGTCTGGTCGGCGACCCGGGGCCGCGACACGCTCACCCACGGCGACCCGCAGTACTTCCTGTTCCGGCACCTCACCAACGTCCTGATCGGGGCGGTGCTGTGCGCGGTGGTGATAGGGATAGGGAGCCGGCGGTTCCGGACGGTCGTGCCGTTCCTGTACGCCGGCGTGATCGTGCTGCTGCTGGCCACCCTGAGCCCGCTCGGCTCGACCATCAACGGCCAGCACTCCTGGATCCAGCTGGGCGGCGGCTTCTCGGTGCAGCCGGCCGAGTTCGCCAAGGTGGCGATCGTGCTGTCGATGGCGGTCGTGCTGTCCGACCAGGTGGACGCGGGGGAGCGGGAGTTCCCGCCGAACAAGTCGGTGTTCCGGGCGCTGATCTGGGCCACGCTGCCGATGGCCATAGTGATGCTGATGCCGGACGCCGGTTCGGTGATGGTGATGGCCGTCATCGTGCTGGGCATCCTGCTGGCCTCCGGCGCGGCCAACCGCTGGGTGTTCGGGCTGATCCTGACCGGCGTCGGCGGCTGCGTGGCGATCTGGAAGCTCGGGGTGCTGAGCAAGTACCAGATCGACCGCTTCGCGGCCTTCGCCAACCCGGCGCTCGACCCGTCCGGCGTCGGCTACAACACCGCGCAGGCCCGGATCGCGATCGGCTCCGGCGGGCTGAGGGGCAAGGGCCTGTTCCACGGGACGCAGACCACCGGGCAGTTCGTGCCGGAGCAGCAGACCGACTTCGTCTTCACGGTGGCCGGGGAGGAACTGGGGTTCCTCGGCGCGATGGCGATCATCGTGCTGCTGGGCGTGGTGCTCTGGCGGGGCTGCCGGATCGCCCGCCACGCCACCGACCTGTACGGCACCATCGTGGCGGCCGGGGTGGTCGCCTGGTTCGCCTTCCAGGGCTTCGAGAACATAGGGATGTGCCTGGGCATCATGCCGGTGGCCGGCATCCCGCTGCCGTTCGTCTCCTACGGGGGCTCGTCGATGTTCTCGACCTGGGTGGCGATCGGGCTGTTGCAGGCGGTGCAGAGCCAGCGGCCGATAGCGGCCTGAGCGCGGCCGGGTGACGGCCGGGCCGGTCCGGGGTTCCTCCCGGGCCGGCCTTTCGCGTGTCCGGCGGCGTTGCGGTGGCCAACCGGCGGCGTTCCGGCGGCCTTCCGGTGGTGTCCGGTGGGCTACCGGGGAGGCAGCAACAGGTCGGCGGCGGCGAACACCGCCCGGGTCTGGTGGGCGACCTGGGTCTCCACCGGCACCCAGCGGGCGCCCAGCCGGTGCAGGCCCTCCAGGCTCGCCGCGACGATCCCCC
>NZ_BAAAKJ010000402.1:5415-5772 GCF_039527695.1 Kitasatospora putterlickiae | reverse complement strand
GTGAGCGCGGTCAGCGCCGACCAGAGCACCAGGTACTCGGTGATCCGCCCGGTGAGCCCGCCGGGCCGCCGCAGTCCGCGAGCAGCCGCAGCAGCATCGAGGCGATCCGCAGCGGCACCCGCTCGGCGGCGATCCGCGCCGCCGTCACCCGGGACACCGACAGCGGCGCCGACGACCAGTGGGCGAGCCAGTCGTCCACCACCGGCCGGCAGACCGCCAGGTTGAACTCCACGGCGCGCAGCAGCGGCCCGTACGCCACCCCGGCGTGCGGCGGCACCTGCGGCAGCAGCGTGGCCAGCTCGGCGACCCGGCCGCGCAGCGGCGAGCGCACGGCCGCCGCCATGGCGTCGCGCACCA
>NZ_BAAAKJ010000402.1:0-5327 GCF_039527695.1 Kitasatospora putterlickiae | reverse complement strand
GCGGCGGACGCCCTGATCGGGCGGGCGGTCCGGCTCGGGCGGGAGTCGCCGACCGCGTCGATCGCCCACATCGGCACCTCCAGCACCGCCGTCGTGCCGCCGTAGCGGCCCGCGTACGACCAGGTGGACAGCTCGGGGCGGTCCGGCAGCGGCTGGCGGCGCCGGCCGGGCGCCGGCATCACATAGGTGCCCGGGGCCGGGCTGTCCCAGCCGACCGCGTCGTAGGAGTCGACGTCCAGCGGGACGCCGCCGCGCGCCACCGAGCGCGCGAAGCCGTCGGCCAGGGCCGGCAGCGGCCGGGTGAGCTGCACGAACGCGCCGCCGAAGTCCACGCCGTGCAGCGAGCACTGGAGCACCGGCCGCAGTTCGTCGATCAGCCCGGTGAGCACCCGGCTCTCCGGCATCGGCGCCAGCGGGCCGTCCGGGTGCGGCAGCAGCTCGGGCTGCTCGTGGAAGGCCGGCCGGAAGAAGTGCTCGTAGTGCCGGGCGGCGGTCAGCGGGCCCTGCAGCCAGCCCTCGTTGAGCGCGGCGCCGTCCGGGTCCAGGCAGAGCAGCACGTGCCAGCCGACCCCCGGCCGGGGCGGCAGCTCCAGCACCCGCTCGGCCAGCCCGAGGGCGGCGGCCAGGCCGACCGGCTCGTTGGGGTGCGGCCCGCCGACGGCCAGCACGGTGTGCTCGCCGTCGTCCACCGAGAGCAGGACCAGCGGGCGCCCCGCCCGGGAACGGCCCACCTCGCGGACCCGGCAGCGCTCCGGATGGCGGCGGGCCAGCCGACGGGCGACGGCGATCGCCCGGGCCACCGTCGGATAGGTCCCGGTGTCCTGCCGCGGGGCTTCGATCCGGCGCGTCCGCCGGCCCGTGTCGGTCATGGCTCTCCTGTCCTCGGGGGCGGGCGGGGCGGCGCGGTCGGGGGCCTCGGCCGGGAGCCTTGCCAGTACCGCACGCGGCCTCGGAGCGTGTCAACAGTCGTCGGGCACCCGCGGTGGGGCCCCGGTGGGCCCGTGGTCGGACGCCGGTGGGGCCGCGTTCACGTGCGGGATCCCCCGTCCGGGGCGGCCCGGGGACGGCCCGGACGGGACCTCGGAGGCGCCGCGGCCCACGGCGGTTCGGCTACCCTTGAGGGTCACCCCTCCCAGCCGTCGCCCCCGCCAAGTGCGCGGCGGTCCCGAACGTCGTAAGGGTTCCTAGTACTCATGACTGTCGAATCGGTCTTCCCACGCCTGGAGGCCCTCCTCCCGCACGTCCAGAAGCCGATCCAGTACGTCGGCGGCGAGCTCAACTCGACCGTCAAGGACTGGGACGCCTGCGACGTCCGCTGGGCGCTGATGTACCCCGACGCCTACGAGGTCGGCCTGCCCAACCAGGGCGTCATGATCCTCTACGAGGTGCTCAACGAGCAGGAGGGCGTCCTCGCCGAGCGCACCTACAGCGTCTGGCCGGACCTTGAGGCGCTGATGCGCGAGCACGGCGTCCCCCAGTTCACCGTGGACGCCCACCGGCCGGTGCGCGCCTTCGACGTGTTCGGGCTCTCCTTCTCCACCGAGCTCGGCTACACCAACATGCTGACCGCGCTCGACCTGGCCGGCATCCCGCTGGAAGCCCGCGACCGGACCGACGAGGACCCGGTCGTGCTGGCCGGCGGCCACGCCGCGTTCAACCCCGAGCCGATCGCGGACTTCATCGACTGCGCGGTGATCGGCGACGGCGAGCAGGCCGTGCTCGACATCACGAGGATCATCCGGGAGTGGAAGGCCGAGGGACGCCCCGGCGGCCGCGACGAGATGCTGCTGCGGCTGGCCCGCACCGGCGGCGTCTACGTGCCGAAGTTCTACGACGTCGAGTACCTGGCCGACGGCCGGATCGGGCGCGTCGTGCCGAACGCCCCCGGCGTGCCGTGGCGGGTCTCCAAGCACACCGTGATGGACCTCGACGAGTGGCCCTACCCGAAGCAGCCGCTCGTCCCGCTCGCGGAGACCGTGCACGAGCGGATGTCCGTGGAGATCTTCCGCGGCTGCACCCGCGGCTGCCGCTTCTGCCAGGCCGGCATGATCACGCGCCCCGTGCGGGAGCGAAGCATCACCGGCATCGGCGAGATGGTCGAGCGCGGGCTCAAGGCGACCGGCTTCGAGGAGGTCGGCCTGCTGTCGCTGTCCTCCGCGGACCACACCGAGATCGGCGACGTCGCCAAGGGCCTGGCCGACCGCTACGCCGACGACAAGATCGGCCTGTCGCTGCCGTCCACCCGGGTCGACGCCTTCAACATCGACCTCGCCAACGAGCTCAGCCGCAACGGCCGCCGCTCCGGCCTCACCTTCGCCCCCGAGGGCGGCAGTGAGCGCATGCGCAAGGTGATCAACAAGATGGTGTCGGAGGAGGACCTCATCCGCACCGTCGCCACCGCCTACGGCAACGGCTGGCGCCAGGTGAAGCTGTACTTCATGTGCGGCCTGCCCACCGAGACCGACGAGGACGTGCTCCAGATCGGCGAGATGGCGAAGAACGTGATCCAGAAGGGCCGCGAGGTCACCGGCCAGAACGACATCCGCTGCACCGTCTCCATCGGCGGGTTCGTGCCCAAGCCGCACACCCCGTTCCAGTGGGCCCCGCAGCTGTCCGCCGAGGCCACCGACGCCCGCCTGGCCAAGCTGCGCGACTCGATCCGCGGCGACCGCAAGTACGGCAAGAACATCGGCTACCGCTACCACGACGGCAAGCCCGGCATCGTCGAGGGCCTGCTCTCCCGCGGCGACCGCCGGGTCGGCGCGATCATCCGCGCGGTCTACGAGGACGGCGGCCGCTTCGACGGCTGGCGCGAGCACTTCTCCTACGACCGCTGGATGGCCTCCGCCGAGAAGGGCCTGGCCGGCACCGGCGTCGACGTCGACTGGTACACCACCCGCGAGCGCGGCTACGAGGAGGTCCTGCCCTGGGACCACCTGGACAGCGGCCTCGACAAGGACTGGCTCTGGGAGGACTGGCAGGACGCCCTGGAGGAGGTCGAGGTCGACGACTGCCGCTGGACCCCGTGCTTCGACTGCGGCGTCTGCCCCCAGATGGACACGTCCATCCAGATCGGCCCCACCGGCAAGAAGCTGCTCCCGCTGACCGTGGTGAAGCAATAGCCGTATAGACCAGGGCGCCCCCGTTGGATATATCCGACGGGGGCGTTCGAATATATTCGACGCATTCTTCATGGTATGCTTTCTAGTGGCATATTTGGATCTATAGAGAGTGGCGTCTACTATGGCCAAGACAATGATCGACATCGATGAAGACGCCCTGGCGCTGGCGGCCGAGGTGCTCGGCACCGTGACCAAGAAGGACACGGTCAACGCCGCCCTGGTCGAGATCGGCATGCGCGAGCGCCGCCGGCAGGCCCGTGAGCGGATGCGCGCCCTGGCTGCCGACGGCGCCTTCGACAAGGCGCTGGAGCCTGGGTTCAAGGAAGAGGTATGGCGCTGAATGAGCGGTGCTGAGCAGTTCCTCATCGACACGTCCGCGCACGTTCGGATCGTCCGGCCGGAGCTGGACGCGATCTGGGGCGAGGTCATCGACCACGGGCGGATCGGCCTGTGCGAGCCGACCGAAGCGGAGCTGCTGTACTCGGCGCGTTCCAAGGGGCACTATGCCGAACTCAAGGACGCGCTGGCCGGGATGTACGTGTGGCGTCCCGTTCCGGATGCCGCGTGGCGTCGGCTGCTGGCGCTTCAGCGGCAGCTGGCGGATGCCGGCCAGCACCGCTCGGCGTCGATCCCGGACCTGCTGGTCGCCGTCACCGCGCTGCACCACGGGCTGACCGTGCTGCACTACGACCGGGATTTCGAGACGATCGCCGAGCACACCGAGCTCAGGACCCGGTGGCTCGCGGAGGCCGGGTCGCTGGACTGAGGGGCGCCTGTCGGCCGGGGCGGGGCGAGGGGGTGGCGGGGGCGCGTACCCTTTGAGGTGACAGAGTCCGGACAGTGGCGGGAATTCGCCGCCGCTGCGGACGGGGACACACTGACGAAGGACTGAGCGACCTGGCACGCCGTACGCCCGACGGTCCGCCGCCCGCGCCGACGGTGCAGCGGATCCGTCTCCGCTACACCAAGCGCGGCCGGCTCCGCTTCACCAGCCACCGCGACTTCCAGCGCGCCTTCGAGCGCGCCCTGCGCCGGTCGGCGGTGCCGATGGCCTACTCGGCCGGCTTCACCCCGCACCCCAAGGTGTCCTACGCCAACGCCGCGCCGACCGGTGTGGCCAGCGAGGCGGAGTACCTGGAGATCGGGCTCGCCGCCCCGTGCGACCCGGAGGAGCTGCGCGTCCTGCTGGACGAGTCGCTGCCCGGGGGCCTCGACGTGATCGACGCGGTCGAGGTGCGCACGTCCAACTTCGTGGAGCGCCTGGAGGCCTCCGAATGGCGGGTGCGGCTGGACGGGGTCGAGCCGCAGGAGGCGGGGCGCGCCGTCGCGGCGTTCCTCGCCGAGGAGCGGGTCGAGGTCGAACGCCTCACCAAGAACGGCGTCCGGGTCTTCGACGCGCGCGGCGAGGTGGCGGCTCTCGAAGTACTCCCGCCGCAGGTCGACGGCGGTGCGGACACGGCGGGTGAAGAGGCCCGCGATGTTCGGACCGGGCGTCCCTGTGCGATACTGCGCCTGGTAGTACGACACGCCACACCCGCCGTACGACCCGACGACGTGTTGTCCGGTCTCCGTGCGACGGCCGACCTGGCGCCGCCGGTCCCCGCAGAGGTGACCAGGCTGGCGCAGGGGCCGCTCGACGAGGGGACCGGCACGGTGACCGACCCGCTGGCGCTCGACCGCGCCGCGGCCCCGGCCGGCCCTGTGGCCACCGGCGAGCCGCGCGCAACCGCGTCCGCCTAGCGGGCGGAGGCCGGGTCCAGTTCCCCACTGGGCCCGCTGGTCCTCCAGGCCCCCGCGGCTCCCCAGGGGAGCGAGCGTCGTCGAAGCACAGGCCGGCCTCTTGCGGCCCGCCGACCCGGACGGTCGGTGGGCCCGAGGCCCCCGTCCGGGAGCCACCCGGGGTTGGGGGACGGCGCAGCTTGGGAAAACCTCAGAAGACTGGTCAGACCAGAAGACTTTCGACACCCCGCCGAGCGTGGGGCGCCGAGCGAGACTACGAGCCCCTGTGCGGCGTCGCGTCCGCGCGGCGGCACCGTGAAGGGTCCGGCCCGAGCATCGTCGTGATGCCGGCCGCCCACCGGTGCCGCGCCGTGCCCGGATGCGGAGCCCGGGGGCCTGACGGGAGATCCACCCGCATGCTCGAGAACACCGATCCGCAGCAGTCTGCGGCGACGGAACACAACGACACCGCCGCGACCGGCGGCG
>NZ_BAAAKJ010000401.1:0-3163 GCF_039527695.1 Kitasatospora putterlickiae | reverse complement strand
GCCCTGGTCGGCCCAGGCGAGGACGTCGGCGGTGGACCAGCCGGGGGTGACGCCGCTGCGGTTCAGCTGGCGCTGCCACAGGTCGAAGGGGGACTGCTCGCCGGCCGCCGCGACTCTGGGGTGGTAGGCCGCCCAGAGCCGCCACGGCCTGGGCTCGTAGGCTCCCCGGATGGTCTCGCGCAGTTCGGCGTCGCCCTCGGGGCCCGGCGGGAAGCGGTCCAGCACGGCGGTTCCGAGCAGCAGCAGGCCGCGGTCGTCGTCGCGCAGCGCGAGCTCGTCCAGCGCCCAGGCCCAGTTGGTGCCGGTGGCGGCGTACTCGCGGAGCATGAGCAGGGCGTCCCGGCGGCCGTACGCGGCGAGGTGACCGAGGACGGAGAGCGCCAGGCCGGTGCGGGCCTCGTCCTCGTCGAGGAGGTCCTCCGGTGAGTGGAGGTGGTCCTCGATGCCGTCCAGCGACGCCTCCAGCTCCATGTAGAGGCGCGCGTAGTAGAGGGAGCGGTTCTCGACCTGCCAGTCGGCTCGCGGATCCCTGGTGACGCACTCCTCCAACGCGGCGATGGCCTCGGTGCGGTCGGCGGCCAGCGCATGGAGCTGCCCGTCACCGCGACCTCGCTGCAGGAGGCCGAGGAGGCTGGCACTGGGTGCTATCACTGGCTCGAACATGAGGTCAGCATCCGTTGCGGCGGTCGTAGTGGCAACGGGATTTCCGTCGCCGGGGTCTCTGGTCGGTACTGCGGTGGGCGCCCGGGCGCCGGAATCACCGAAGGTTACCGCTTCGGACAGCCCGTCGCACACAGGGCGACCGACGCTTTGTGCGCACTGGCATATGCCTGGGGAACTTTGTCTGCGTTCTGTCCAAATCGCGGACGGGTGTCGGACCGCTGTGCGACAGTCGTTCCCACGCCCGTCGGCCGACCGCCGCGAACGGATGAGCGGACCTGCCATGCCCATGACACCGACGCCCGGCCGCGACACGGTCGCCGCGGCCGAATGGGACCTGCGCACCGACGACGTGCGCTGGACCGCCGAGGCCTTCCGGCTGCTCGGCTGCGATCCCGGCCACGGCCCGCTCAGCCTCGACCGGCTGCCCGACCGGCTGAGCGAGGCGGACCGGCCGCAGCTGCGCCGGATGATGACCGACGCGCTGGTGCACGGCCGGTACGCCGTCGGCACCCTCCAGGTCCGCCGGCCCGGCGGCGGGCACGGCATGGTGGAGTGCGCGGGCGAACCCGTCCTCGGCACCGACGGCACCGTCACCGCCCTGCGCATGCTGCTGCGCCCGGCCGGCCCCGGCTAGCGGACCGACCGCGCCGGCCAGGCCCGATCGGCGAACCCGGCCGGCGGCACGCGGACCGACGGAGCGCGGACTAACGGAACGCGGGCTGCGGCCGGTACTTCGCCCCCACCGCCCGCAGCTCCCGCCCCAGCTCGTCCCGCAGCTCGTCCACCACCGGCACCCCCCGGTAGCGCGCGGTCAACCGGTACATCTCCCGCAGCCGGTCCCAGGTCCGGTGCGAGGAGTTCTGCCCGATCAGGTTCAGCACCATCTTGACCTGGGTGTCCGCCGCGTCCGGCTCCCCGGTGAGCCAGTGCACCGAGGCCAGCGTGATCCGGTCGAACAGCGCCGAGCGCAGCTGACCGGTCCCCTCCCGCAGCCGGATCACCCGCTCGGCGTGCCGGCCGGCCTGCGCGGCGGCCGACAGGTCGTGCTCGGCGAGCGTGCGCAGCACCAGCGCCTGCATCCCGCGCAGCTCCGCCTCGTCGAACACCTGCATCCAGGACGGCGGCGGACCGTCCGCCTCCTCCGCGAAGAGGTCCTCCGCCTCGCCCAGCAGCCGCCAGGTCGCCTGCGACTGCCCGATCGACGCGTGCGCCCACGCCTCGACGGTGTTCAGCATCGCCCGCGTCCTCGGCAGCATCCGCCCGCCGCCCGCCCGCGCCGCGGCCATCAGGTCGATGGCGTCGTCGGCCCGCCCGAGGTGCACCATCTGCCGCGCCGCCCGGGAGATCGCCTCCCCCGCGCGCGGACGGTCACCGGCCTCCTTCGCCGACTCGGCGGCCAGCGTGAAGTACTTCTGCGCGGTCGGCTCCAGCCCCACGTCGTGCGACATCCAGCCGGCCAGCACCGCGAGGTTGGCCGCGACCAGCCACAACCGCTGCGCCACGGCCGCGCTGTGGCGGTGCGTCAACAGACCGCCCACCTCGTTGAGTTGACCGACCACCGCCTTGCGCTGCAGGCCGCCGCCACGGGCCGCGTCCCAGGCCCGGAACACCTGCACCGAGCGCTCCAGCGCCTCCACCTCGTCGAGCCCGACCGGGCCCGCGTCGTACAGGTCCACCACCGGCCGGGCACCGCCCTGGGTGACGACCGACCGCGGGCCGGGCGCCGAGGCCGCGTACGCGACCGCGTCCCCGCCCAGCCAGCCCTTCAACGAATCGGCGATGACCACCCCGGCCGTGAGCGCGGCACCCGCGCCCACCAATCCACGTCGGTTCAGCATGAGGTCCATTCCCGTGAACTCGGTGAGGACCGCGGCCGTCCGATCCGGCTCCCATGGCGACGTGGTGGCGGACTGCGCCGCTCCGGTCCTGGTGGGCCGGTGTCGTTCCAGACCGAGGTCCTCAGTGGTGACGACACGGCCGAGCCGCTCCGTGAACACGGCTGCCAGTACCCTCGGCACCGGATCGCGCGGGATCTCCCCCTGCTCGATCCACCGCCGCACCCGCGAGGTGTCGGTGGACAGCTGCTGCTGTCCCATCGCGGCACCGCGCCTGTTGACCAGCCGCGCCAACTCGCCCTTCGACCATCCGGTCAGGACGAACAGATCGGCGAGTCGGGTGTTGGGTCCCCTGCTCACGTGAAGCCCCCAGGTTCCTCGGCTGATCCGAGGCTAGAGGCTCCGTCAGGCACCCGGCGAGCATTCGCCAGGCTTCGCCAGGGTCCGCCACATTACCAACCACCGTCATCCGGGTGTGATGTAGAGGTGCGCCACCTCGCCCCCGGGTCGGGCGGCGTCCCACACCGGTTCGGGGTTCCCCCCGCACGGGCCGCGGGACGTCCCCGGTCCTCACCCGAGGGGGTGGCGCGGCCGGGTGGCGCGGGGGCGCCGGGCACGGCCACGGCAGAACCGGCCGACCGCATTCCCCAGGGTGCGGACGGCCG
>NZ_BAAAKJ010000400.1:14996-21239 GCF_039527695.1 Kitasatospora putterlickiae | reverse complement strand
GGTCCCGCCGCCCGATCCGGGGCGGCGGACCCGCCGCGGCGCCCCACCGCCCGGCCAGCTCGTCCAGGTACAGCACCTCGTCGTCCTGCAGCACCGCCAGCTGCACCGTGCAGCCGAAGCGCTCGTGCAGCGCCGCCAGGTACGGTGCGGCGACCTGCCGGACGTCGATCTCCTGCAGCGCCCGCTGCGCCAGCGACAGCACCCGGCCGCCCAGCCGGTAGCGGCGGTCGGACAACCGGTGGACGAAGCCGTGCTCCTCCAGGGTGCGCAGCAGGCGCAGCGCGGTGGACTTGTGCACGCCGATCGAGGCGGCGGCCTGCCCCAGGGTGACCGGGCCGTCGCCGAGCGAGCCGAGCAGGGTCAGGGCGCGGTCCAGGGACTGCGACATTCCGCCCCCCGACTCCCGGTTCCGCCTCCTGCTTCCGCCCCGTCCGCGCGAACGGTGGCCGTCAGGCTAACCGTTCGCGGGCCCGGCCCCGTACCGGGTTGCCCGGACGGGCAGCGCGGCGGTGCGCCGCGTCCGGTGGCCGGATCGGTGCGCTGCGGGGCGATGCGGCGGATCACGTCCGTCCGTGCCGGTCCGGTGCCGGCCGGGGGGCCTCTACAATCGGATGGTTATGCCATACCTGGACCATGCGGCGACCACGCCGATGCTGCCCGAGGCGATCGCCGCGATGACGGCGCACCTGGGGGTCGTCGGCAACGCCTCCTCCCTGCACGCGGCCGGCCGCCGGGCCCGCCGCGTGGTCGAGGAGGCCCGTGAGTCGCTGGCCGAGTCGCTCGGCGCCCGGCCGAGCGAGATCGTCCTCACCGGCGGCGGCACCGAGTCCGACAACCTGGCCGTCAAGGGCCTGTACTGGACCCGCCGCGGCGCCGACCCGGCCCGCACCCGGGTGCTGTGCAGCCCGGTCGAGCACCACGCGGTGCTGGACGCGGTGCACTGGCTCGCCGAGCACGAGGGCGCCACCGTCGACTACCTGCCGGTGGACGCGCTCGGCCGGGTCCACCCGGCGGCGCTGCGCGAGGCGATCGAGCGGGACCCGGCCTCGGTCGCGCTGGTCACCGTGATGTGGGCGAACAACGAGGTCGGCACCGTCCAGCCGGTCGCCGAACTCGCCGCCGTGGCCGCCGAGTACGGCATCCCGATGCACGCCGACGCGGTGCAGGCGCTCGGTCAGGTCCCGGTCTCCTTCGCCGGCTCCGGGCTCACCGCGCTCACCGTCACCGGCCACAAGATCGGCGGCCCGTTCGGCATCGGCGCGCTGCTGCTGTCACGCGGCGCGACGCCCGTGCCGCTGCTGCACGGCGGCGGCCAGGAGCGCGACGTCCGTTCCGGCACCCTGGACGCCCCCGGCGCGGCCGGCTTCGCCGCGGCGGCGGCCGTCGCCGTCGAGCGGCGCGCCGAGCACGCCGTCACGCTGGGCGCGCTCCGCGACGAGCTGGTCGCCTCGGTGCTGGCCGCCGTCCCCGACGCGGTGCTCAACGGCGACCCGGCGACGGAGGGGCGGCTGCCCGCCAACGCGCACTTCTCGTTCCCCGGTTGCGAGGGCGACGCGCTGCTGATGCTGCTCGACGCCCAGGGCATCGAGTGCTCCACCGGCTCGGCCTGCTCGGCCGGCGTCCCGCAGCCCAGCCACGTGCTGCTGGCGATGGGCGTCGACCCGCTGCTGGCCCGCGCCTCGCTGCGGTTCTCGCTCGGCCACACCTCGGGCCGGGAGGACGTCACCACCCTCGCCGAGGCCATCGCCCCGGCCGTCCAGCGCGCCCGCAACGCGGGCCTGGCGGCCGTCCGGCGGTAGGTTTTTCCGAGGGCAGGCGTCCGCCGGAACCACGTACTCTTGGTGGCATCATGACTGACTTCCCGGGTGCCCCGACCGCTCCGTCCGCCACTGGCCGCCTGCGTGTGCTCGCGGCGATGTCCGGCGGGGTGGACTCCGCCGTCGCCGCCGCCCGTGCCGTCGAAGCCGGGCACGAGGTGACCGGCGTGCACCTGGCGCTCTCCAGCAACCCGCAGTCCTTCCGGACCGGCGCGCGCGGCTGCTGCACCATCGAGGACTCCCGGGACGCCCGCCGCGCCGCCGACGTGATCGGCATCCCGTTCTACGTCTGGGACCTCGCCGAGCGCTTCCGCGAGGACGTCATCGACGACTTCGTCGCCGAGTACGCGGCCGGGCGCACCCCCAACCCGTGCCTGCGCTGCAACGAGAAGATCAAGTTCGCCGCGCTGCTGGACAAGGCGATCGCGCTCGGCTTCGACGCCGTCTGCACCGGCCACTACGCCCGGATCGTCGACCTCCCGGACGGCTCGCGCGAGCTGCACCGGGCCGTCGACGCCGCCAAGGACCAGTCGTACGTGCTCGGCGTGCTGGACGCCGACCAGCTGGCCCACTCGCTCTTCCCGCTCGGCGACACCACCAAGGACGTCATCCGCGAGGAGGCCGAGCGGCGCGGCCTGGCCGTCGCCAAGAAGCCGGACTCGCACGACATCTGCTTCATCGCGGACGGCGACACCCAGGGCTTCCTGGCCAGGCACCTGGGCACCGCGACCGGCGACATCCTGGACGTCGACGGCACCAAGCTCGGTGAGCACGACGGCGCGTACGGCTTCACCATCGGCCAGCGCAAGGGCCTGCGGATCGGCCGCCCGGCCGCCGACGGCAAGCCGCGCTACGTCCTGGACATCTCCCCGGTGAACAACACCGTCACCGTCGGCCCGGTCGAGGGCCTGGACGTCACCGCCCTCACCGCCATCCGCCCCCGCTGGTGCGGCACCGAGCCGGTGGCCGACGGACGCTACACCGCCCAGCTCCGCGCCCACGGCGAGGAGGTCCCGGTCTCCGCCTCGGTCGTGGACGACACCCTCCACGTCGCCCTCGACACCCCCGCCCGAGGCATCGCCCCCGGCCAGGCCGTGGTCCTCTACGACGGCCCCCGCGTCATCGGCTCCGCCACCATCGCCACCACCCACCGCCCCGCCGTCACCGCCTGAACCCGGGCCCGATCCGCATCGCTGAGCCCTTCGGCTTCGCGCTGAGCCCGGCGGCGCTCGTGCCGTACCGGGGCTGAGGAACAAAGGTGGTGAAGGAGGGCGCCGGGGCGTGATAGACCGGATCCACTATGAATATCTGCGTCTTCTGCTCCGCCGCCCCGCTCGACGACCGTTACACCGCCCCCGCTTCCGAGTTCGCCCGGCTCCTCGGTGAGGGGGGTCACACGCTGGTCTGGGGTGGCTCGAACGCCGGGCTGATGGGGGAGCTGGCGGACGGCGTCAAGGCGGCCGGGGGGCGGCTGGTCGGGATATCCGTGGAGTTCCTGAAGCACAAGGCGTACGAGGGGGCCGACGAGCTGGTCACCACCGCCGACCTCGCGGAGCGCAAGGCGCTGCTGCTGTCGCGCGCGGACGCCGTCGTCGTCCTGGTCGGCGGGCTCGGCACGCTGGACGAGGTCACCGAGGTGCTGGAGCTCAAGAAGCACGCGCTGCACGACAAGCCGGTGGTCGTCCTGGACACCGAGGGGTTCTACGCGGGCCTGCGCACCCAGATGGAGCGGATGGACGCGGAGGGCTTCCTCCCCCGCCCGCTCGCCGAGCTGATCGGCTTCGCCGACACCCCGGCCCAGGTCTTCGAGCGGCTGAAGGCCTGAGAGGATCGGAACCATGGCCACTCATCTGATCACCGGCGCCGGTTCCGGCATCGGCGCCGTCCTCGCCGAACGTCTCGCCGAACGCGGCGACGAGCTCTGGCTGCTGGCCCGGGACGCCCGCCGGGCCGCCGGGCTGCGCGAGCGGTTCCCCGGCGCGAAGACCCTGGTCGGCGACCTGGGGGACCCGGCGAAGCTCTCCTGGGCCTTCGGGCACCAGGCGCTGCCGGTCGAGCTGGACTCGCTGCTGCACGTGGCCGGCATGGTGGAGCTGGGCCCGGTCGGCGAGCTGCCGGTCAAGGCCTGGCAGGACACCCTGAACGTCAACCTGGTCGCCCCCGCCGAGCTGACCCGTCTGCTGCTGCCCTCGGTGCGGCTGGTGAAGGGCCACGTGGTGTTCGTGAACTCCGGCGCCGGCCTGCGCGCGAGCGCCGACTGGTCGGCGTACGCGGCGAGCAAGCACGGGCTGAAGGCGCTCGCCGACGCGCTGCGGCTGGAGGAGCACGGCAACGGCGTACGGGTCACCTCCGTGTACCCGGGCCGCACCGCCACCGCGATGCAGGTCAAGGTGCACCAGCAGGAGGGCAAGTCGTACGACGCCGGGCAGTGGATCGAGCCCGAGTCGGTGGCCAAGGCCGTGCTGGCGGCGCTGGACGCCTCCCGGGACGCGGAGATCACCGACATCACGGTCCGCCCCGGCCGGTAGGAGGTCCACGGACGGGGCGCCGGCAGGTCCGGTGCCCTTGATGTTCGGCGGCCGGAACCGCGAAGATCCTGGGGTTCGTCCTCGTCCTGTCCGGGTACGGAGGATTGGCATATCATCAGGCCGTCGGCCTGTCAGGGGGGTTCCATGTTCAGACTTCGCACAGCACTCGCAGTCGGCGCGACACTGCTCGGAACGGTCGGTCTGCCGGCCGTCGCGACGAGCGGCGCGCAGGCGGCTGCCACCACTTCCTACGTCAACAACGCGCCCGGCACACCGACCGTCGACCTCAAGGGGGACGTGGCGCAGGACGGCCCGGCGGTACCCAACACCGGCACCGGCGGTAGCGCGTACACGCCGGTGGGCCCGGTGCGGCTGCTGGACACCCGGGAGGCGATCGGGGTCCCGTCGGCCCGGGCCGTGGCGCCGGGGGAGACGGTCAACCTGCCGGTCACGGGTGTGGCCGGGGTGCCGACGGACGGCGTGACAGCCGTGACGATGACCGTCACCGCGACCGAGCCGACGCGGGACGGCGACCTCGCGGTGCGCCCGTTCGGCTACGCGTGGTCGAGCCCCTCCTCGCTGATCGACGAGAGGGAGACCACCTCCACCCTGAACTGGGTCGCGGGCCGGACGGTCCCGAACCAGGTGACGGTTCCGGTGAAGGACGGCAAGGTGTCGTTCTACAACCACTCCGGCGGCACCGTGCACGTGATCGCCGACCTGGCGGGCTACTACAGCGCCGAGGGCGACCTCTTCCAGCCGCTGGGCCCGGCCCGGGTGCTCGACACCCGGGAGCCGATCGGGGTGCCGTCGGCGGGGGCCGTCCCGGCCTTCGGCACGCTGGAACTGCCGGTCGCGGACGCCGCCGGGGCCACGGCCGTGACGATGAACGTGACGGTCACCGAGCCGGAGCGGGAGGGGCACCTGACGGTCTACCCGCACGGTGAGGCCGCGCCGAACACCTCGAACCTGAACTGGACGGCCGGCCGGACCGTGGCCGGTCTCGTGACGGTTCCGGTGAAGGACGGCAAGGTGTCGTTCTACAACCACTCCGGCGGGACCGTGCACCTGGTCGCCGACCTGGCCGGCCGCTACGGCGCCGAGGGCCGGGCCGCCTTCCACCCCTCCGGCCCTTCGCGGGTCATGGACACCCGGGAGTACTGGGGTCGCCCGCACTACCGCACGCCGGCCGTCGTTCCGGCCTGGGGTTACGTGGCCGTCTACCCGGCCTGGGGCAGTTACCCGGCCGTGGCGACCCTGAACGTCACGGTGACCGATCCGGGCGCCGGAGGGCACCTCAAGGCGTACTCGGAGGGCAGCCCGAACGACACGTCCGTCCTCAACTTCGCTCCCGGCGACACCGTCGCCAACCAGGTCGTGGTGCCGATGAAGCGGGGCAGCGACCTGGTCATGTTCTACAACGCCAGCGGCGCACCGCTGCACCTCGTGGTCGACCGCTACGGCGTCGGGAAGTACTGACCCTCACCCGGCCCGCACCCTCCGGCGGCCCCGTACCGAGCCCCCCGCCCGGTACGGGGCCGCTGTAGTGGGACGCCTGATGACGCGTCGGCCACCCTGTGGAATGATCCGTACGCCCTCCACCGATGCGCGGTGCGCGGGGCCGGATCCCGCGGCCGCCGGCCGCTACGCACAGGGGGGCCTTTCCCATGTCCAGACTCCGCGCGTCCAGAACCCGGACGGCCCTGGCCGTCGGCGTGACGCTGCTCGGGACGGTCGGCCTGCCGGCCGTCACGGCGGGCGGCGCGTCCGCCACCGCGACTACGCTCCACGTCGACCACGCGCCCGGCGCCAACTGCAGCGACGCCGCCGGCGTCGGCAGCGCGGCCCCGTCCCACGCTGACCGGAACGCCGTCCGGGACTGCTGGACGCGCTGAGAG
>NZ_BAAAKJ010000400.1:0-14933 GCF_039527695.1 Kitasatospora putterlickiae | reverse complement strand
GACGGTGGAGATCGCCTGGGGCACCTACCCCGAAGAACTCGTGATCACGCGGTCCGGCCAGCCGGGCGCGCCCATCGTGTTCCGCGGCAGGCCCCGTGACACCTCCCCCCAGGGCTCGGTGCGGATCGGCGCCATGGAGGGCCCGTCGAAGGGCATCACGGTCAGGGGCGCCGAGTTCGTCGAGTTCGAGAACCTGGCCGTGGTCACCAATTCCCAGACGCCGAGCGTGACGGTCGACGGTGCGAACCAGGTGAAGTTCACCGCCGTCGGCGCGTTCGCCGGCCTGCGGATCACCAACGGCTCCCGGCAGGTCACCTTCGCCCGCGGCGACGCGAACGGCGGCTACGGCAAGCCGGGGATCACCGTTGACGGCGGCTCCACCGGGACGGTGCTGACCACCAACACGGTCTTCACCTACAGCCAGGCCCCGGCCTCGGTCCTGGTCGACGGCTCGCCGGGCACGGTCGTCGTCAGCAACACGGTCTACGGCGACTGCACCACGGGCATCGCGCTGGACGGGGCGTCGGCCGGCGCGGTGGTCGAGAACAACCTGGTCGACACCGCGCGGGCGCAGAGCGACCGCTGCGCCGACACCGCGGCGGCCACCGGCATCGCCGTCGCCCCGGCCGCGACCGCCGGGACCGTCGTGGACTACAACGTGGTCGACCCGCGGAGCGGTGGCGCGCCGTACCGCTGGGCCGACACCGGGTACCAGACCCGGCCCGAGTTCACCGCGGGCACCGGCCAGGGCGCGCACGACTTCGTGGCGAAGATCTACGAGCCCAAGAGCCTGGACGGGCCGCAGTCCGTGGCCCGCGACTCGGCCGACGAGACGGCCCCCGGGATGCTGCCGGTGGACACGACCGGTCGCGCCGCCGCCGACGACCCGACGGTGCGCAACACCGGCACCGGCACGGGCTACCGGGACCGCGGCGCCGTCGAGGGCCGCGACTTCGGCAGCGTCTTCACGCCCGCCGGCCCGGTGCGGCTGCTGGACACCCGGGCTGCCGTCGGCGTCCCCGGCGTCCAGGCGGTCCCGGCCTTCGGCCAGGTGGACCTCCATGTCGCGGGGACGGCCGGCATCCCGGCGAGCGGGGTGACGGCCGTGACGATGAACGTCACGGTGACCGACCCGACCCAGGCCGGCCACCTCCGGGTGTACCCGCACGGCCAGGAGCGCCCGGACACCTCCAACCTCAACTGGACGGCGGGCCGCACCCTCGCCAACCAGGTGACCGTCCCGGTGAAGGACGGCAAGGTGTCCTTCTACAACCACTCCGGCGGCACCGTGCACGTGCTGGCCGACCTGGCCGGCTACTACAGCGACAAGGGCGACCTGTTCCACTCGCTCAGCCCCTCCCGGCTGCTGGACACCCGGTCGGCCGTCGGCGTCCCCGGTGTGCAGGCCGTGCCGGCCTTCGGTCAGGTGGACCTCCAGGTCACCGGACTGGCCGGCATTCCGGCGAGCGGCGTGACGGCCGTGACGATGAACGTCACGGTGACCGACCCGACCGAGGCGGGCCACCTGCGGGTGTACCCGCACGGCATCGCGCGGCCGGACACCTCCAGCCTGAACTGGACGTCCGGCCGGACGGTCCCGAATCTGGTCACCGTGCCGGTGAAGGACGGCAAGGTGTCCTTCTACAACCACTCCGGCGGCACCGCGCACGTGATCGCCGACGTGGCCGGCTACTACAGCGGCGAGGGCCGGCTGACCTTCGAGCCGACCGGCCCCTGGCGGGCCATGGACACCCGAAAGGACGTCCAGAGCCCGTCCTCCGTGCGCCCGGCGGGCACCGTCGGGGCCTTCGACACGCTGGACGTCGAGATCTACGCGCCGAACACCGCCGCGGCGACCCTGAACGTCACCGTCACCGAGCCCGGCGCCGACGGCCACCTCATCGTGTACCCGTCCAACGAGTTGATGCCGGCCGTCTCCAACCTCAATTTCCAGGCCGGCGAGACCGTCGCCAACCAGGTCGTGGTGAAGGTGAACCGGAACCGCATCACCATCCGCAACGCGAGCCCCGCGCCCGTCCACATCGTGGTCGACCTCTTCGGCACCCAGAACTACTGATCAGGGCCCCGGCGGCGACCGCCGGGACCCGACGCCACGGCCCCGCCACCGAGCCCCGCGCCCGGTGCCGGGGCCGTCGGCGTCCGCGATCTCATAGGCTTCCGGCGTGAGCAACGGACACCCCTTCCCCGACCTGCTCGGCGCCGCCACCGGCGTCGGCTCGCTTCCCGGCACCGACGCCCGGGAGGCCGCCAGGACCTCCACCGGCGTGCTGGAGCACCTGCCGTTCCTCCCGGAGCTGCCCGCCCGCGGGCCGGGCGCCGACATGATCGGCCGCTCCGCCGGCCTGCTGGTCGAGCTGTTCGCGCAGACCGAGCCGAGCGGCTGGCGGTTCACCGACCGCCCCGGCCGGGACACCCGGCGCGCCCACTCCTGGCTCGGCGAGGACCTCGACGCGCTGGAGGAGTTCACCCAGGGCTACCAGGGCGCGCTGAAGGTGCAGGCGGTCGGCCCGTGGACGCTGGCGGCGTCCGTCGAGCTCAAGCACGGCGAGAAGGCGCTCGCCGACCCCGGCGCCTGCCGGGACATCGCCGGCTCGCTCACCGAGGGCCTGCGCCGCCACCTCGCCGACGTCCGCCGGCGGGTGCCCGGCGCGGAGGTGGTGCTCCAGCTGGACGAGCCCTCGCTGCCCGCCGTGCTGGCCGGCGAGGTGAAGACCGCCAGTGGCTTCCAGCGGCTGCGCGCGGTCGACCGGCAGGTGGCCGAGGAGACGCTGCGCGAGGTGGTCCGCGCCCTGGACGCGCCGGTCGTGGTGCACTGCTGCGCGCCCCGGGTGCCGCTGCCGCTGCTGCGCCGGGCCGGGGTGGCCGGCGTCTCGCTGGACTTCTCGCTGCTGACCGAGCGTGAGGACGACGACCTCGGCGAGGCGGTCGAGGCCGGCACCGTGATCCTCGCCGGTGTCGTCCCCTCCACTGACCAGGCACTGTCGGACCCGGCCGGTAGTGTCCAGGGTGTCAGGACGTTGTGGCGCAGGCTCGGGTTCTCCCCGGAGCTGCTGGGCCGCCGTGTGCTGGTGACGCCCACCTGCGGGCTGGCCGGGGCCTCTCCGGCCCATGCGCGCACCGCGTTGTCACTCAGCGTGAAGGCGGCCCGGAGCCTGGTGGACAACCCGGAATGAGAGATTGACGGAGGGCTTGCGGTGGTGGCTGTCGAGGGCTGGGAGGACGTCCCGGCGGAGGTGCGCAAGCGGCACGCCGAGCTGGCGGCCGAGATCACCGACCACCGGGCCCGTTACTACGAGCAGGACGCGCCGATCGTCAGCGACGCCGAGTTCGACGCGCTGATGCGCGAGCTGGAGGGGCTGGAGGCCGAGCACCCGGCGCTGGTCACCCCGGAGTCGCCCACCCAGAAGGTCGGCGGCGCGCCGACCCTGCTCTTCGCGCCGGTCGAGCACCGGGAGCGGCTGCTCAGCCTGGACAACGCGATGGACGACGAGGAGCTGGCCGCCTGGGCCGAGCGGGTCGCCACCGAGCTGGCCGGCATCGAGTACCACTACCTGTGCGAGCTCAAGGTCGACGGCCTGGCCGTCAACCTCACCTACGAGAACGGCCAGTTGGTGCAGGCGGCGACCCGCGGCGACGGCCGGGTCGGCGAGGACATCACCGCCAACGTCCGCACCATCAAGGAGATCCCGCACCGGCTCCGGGGCGACGACGTCCCGGAGCTGGTGGAGATCCGCGGCGAGGTCTACTTCCCGACCGAGGCCTTCGAGGCGCTCAACGCCTCCTTCTCGGCGGAGAACGAGCGCCGCCGGGTGGAGAACGAGGAGCGCGCCAAGGAGGGCAGGCGGCCCCGGGCGATGATCCGGCTGTTCATGAACCCGCGCAACGCCGCCGCCGGCTCGCTGCGCCAGAAGGACCCGCTGGTCGCCGCGTCCCGCCCGCTGCACATGGTGGTGCACGGCATCGGCGCGCGCTCCGGCTTCGACATCGACGACCAGTCGCACGCCTACGACCTGCTGCGCGAGTGGGGCCTGCCGACCGCCCGGCACAACAGGGTGGTCGGCACGCTGGACGAGGTGCGGGCGTTCATCACGCACTTCGGCGAGCAGCGGCACTCGGTCGAGCACGAGATCGACGGCGTGGTCGTCAAGGTGGACGAGATCGCCCTGCAGGGCCGGCTCGGCTCCACCTCGAAGTCCCCGCGCTGGGCGATCGCCTGGAAGTACCCGCCGGAGGAGGTCACCGGCAGGCTGGCCGCGATCAAGGTCGGCATCGGCCGCACCGGCCGGGCCACCCCGTACGCGGTGCTGGCCGAGCCGGTGAAGGTGGCCGGCTCGATGGTGCAGTACGCGACCCTGCACAACCAGGAGGTCGTCAAGGCCAAGGACGTCCTGCTCGGCGACACGGTGGTGCTGCGCAAGGCCGGCGACGTGATCCCGGAGATCCTCGGCCCGGTGTACGACCTGCGGGACGGCACCGAGCAGGCCTTCGTGATGCCCTCGCACTGCCCCGAGTGCGACAGTGAGCTGCGGGCGATGGCCGAGGGGGACATCGACCTGCGCTGTCCCAACGCGCGGTTCTGCCCGGCCCAGATCCGTGAGCGGATCGCCTTCCTCGGCGGCCGTTCGGCGCTGGACATCGAGGGCCTCGGCTACGTCGCGGCCACCGCGCTGACCCAGCCGCTGGAGCCGGCCCAGGCGCCGGTGGGCAACGAGGGCGACATCTTCGGCCTCACCGTCGAGCAGCTGCTCCCGATCAAGGTGCTGGTGCGCGACCAGAAGACCAGCATGCCCAAGCTCGACGACGAGACCGGCGAGGAGAAGGAGGTGTTCTTCTTCGCCACCACCGCCGGTGCGCCGAAGAAGAACACCGGGCTGATGCTGGAGAACATCGAGAAGGCCAAGGACCGCCCGCTCTGGCGGTTCCTCAACGGCCTCTCGATCCGGCACGTCGGCCCGGTGGCCGCCCAGGACCTCGCCCGGGAGTTCCGCGACCTGGACGCGATCTTCGCGGCGAGCGAGGAGCGGCTGGCCGCCACCGAGGGCGTCGGCGCGGGCACCGCGCGGTCGATCATCGAGTGGTACCAGGTGGACTGGCACCGGGAGATCGTCGAGAAGTGGCGCGCCGCCGGCGTCCGCTTCACCGAGGAGGCGACCGAGGAGGAGGGCGAGCGGCCGCTGGAGGGGCTGACGGTCGTCGTCACCGGCACCCTGGCCGGGCACACCAGGGACGGCGCCAAGGAGGCGCTGACCTCGCGGGGCGCGAAGGTGACCGGGTCGGTGTCGAAGAAGACCCACTTCGTGGTCGCCGGCGACAACCCCGGGTCCAAGTACGACAAGGCCGTCCAGCTGGGGCTGCCGGTCCTCGACGACGAGGGCTTCACGATCCTGCTGGAGCAGGGGTCGGCGGCCGCCCGGGTCCACCTGGGCCTGCCGGCCGAGCCGCCGGAGGAGCCGGTGAGGAAGGCGCCCGCGAAGAGGAAGGCCGCGGCCGGGAAGGCCGCCGCGCAGGAGCCGCAGTCCGCGGAGGAGCCCGCCGCGGAGCCCGCCGAGGACTGACCCGCGCGCGGAAGCCCCGAATCCGGCTTGTTATCGTCCTGATGCAACGTCACCGGGTGCCGCACAGTGTTAGCGGGCATCGTGTCACTGTGCGGCACCGAGGCACCGTGGCGTATGTCCGGTTGTCCGAAAGTCTGCCCGTCGGGTTGAGCCGCGCATACCCTGGAGCGCAACAGAGTGTCAGCAGGGGTGGGGGTACCGGCTGAGCCGGACTCCGCGGGGCCGCTCCATGTCCGGCAGGCTGCCGGTACCGGTACGGTGCCTCACCGCTAGGCGGCCTGACGGGGCGGGCCCGACGGAGGACAGGGCTTATGGATCGTACGACCGGCGGCGCTCCCACACGCCCGCCGCAGGGGGTGGCGGGAGCCGTCCTGCTGCTCGGAGTGCTGCTGGCCGGCGCGGCGCCGCTCATCCCGCTGGCCGTGCTGGTCTACCGCTACGAGGCGGAACTGCTGCCGCTGTTCGCGGTGCCGCTGGCCGTCCTGGTCGCCGCCTGGCGGATCGCCCGGGACCGGGCGCGCGACCAGCTCACCGATCCGCTGACCGACCTCCCCAACCGCCAGGCGTTACTCCTCGCCGCCCAGGAGTCGATCGCCGAGCACTCCGAGGGGTACAGCGTCGGTCTGATCCTGCTCGACCTCGACCGCTTCCGGTCGCTCAACGACACCCTCGGACACACCGCCGGCGACCGGCTGCTCGTCCACATCGCCCGCCGGCTGCACCGCGCCCTGCGCTCCGGCGGGGCGGCCGGCAGCGCCACCCGCGAGTCCATCGACGACGTCTTCGCCGGCCTGCCCCGGCACTACCGGGGCCGCCCGATGGTGGCCCGGATGGGCGGCGACGAGTTCGCCGTGCTGCTGCCCGGCATCGGCTGCCCGGACTCGCTGGAGAAGGTGGCCAAGGCGCTGATCGCCGAACTGGCCGCGCCGATCCGGCTGGACGGCCTGCTGCTCGTGCTGGAGGCCAGCGCCGGCGTCTGCGTCTTCCCGCAGCACGCCCAGGACGCCGAGTCGCTGCTGCGCCGGGCCGACGTCGCGATGGGCCACGCGCAGCGCGGCCGCACCTCGGTCGAGCAGTACGACGAGGCGCAGGACGCCGACACCCCGTACCGGATCGGCCTGCTGGGCGACCTGCGGCGGGCCCTGGAGACCGGCGAGGTGCAGCTGCACTACCAGCCCAAGGTGGCCTTCGACGGCCGGGTGGTCGGGCTGGAGGCGCTGCTGCGCTGGGAGCGCCCGGGCCAGGGCCGGGTCTCGCCGGACGAGTTCGTCGGCCTCGCCGAGTCCAGCGGCCTGATGCCCCGGCTGACGGACTACGTGCTGGAGGCCGCCGTCGGCCAGCTCGCCCACTGGCGCGAGCAGGGCCTCCAGGTGCAGGTCGCGGTGAACGTCTCCCCGCGCGACGTGCTCAACCCCGGCTTCGCCCAGCGGGTTGCCGGCCACCTGGTGCGCCACCAGGTGCCGGCCCACGCGCTCCAGCTGGAGATCACCGAGCGGCTGCTGCTGGACGACTCCCGGCGGGCCGCCGACACCCTCGCCGAACTGCGCGGCTACGGGGTCGGGATGTCCCTGGACGACTTCGGGACCGGACACTCCTCGCTGGTGCGGCTGCGCAGCCTGCCGGTCGGCGAGCTGAAGATCGACCGTTCCTTCGTCTCCCGGATGGTCGCCGACGACCACGACGCGGCGGTGGTCCGCTGCTCGGTCGAACTGGCCCACTCGCTCGGCCTGACCGTGGTCGCCGAGGGCGTCGAGGACGACGAGACCTGGGAGCGGCTGAACTGCATGGGCGTGGACGCGGTGCAGGGCTGGCTGGTGTCGGCGGCGCTGCCGGCCGAGCAGGCCACCGCCTGGCTGCGGGTGCACCGCACCGGAGCGCCGCCGGTGGAGCGGCTCGCCGCGGCCTCCGCCGACCGGCTGCCGCCGGTGATCAAGCCCGCCCTGCCGCCGGTGGTCCAGGCGGTGCAGGCCGCCGCGATGGAGATCCAGGCACCCAAGCAGCAGAGTTGGGCGCCGACCCGCCCGCAGTGAGCGGCGCCGCGCGGCGGGAGTGACCGGGCCCCACCGCTGGTCGTTGGCCGGTGGCCGGGCCGCGCCCCATAGGATGGGGCCAAAGACCACGAGGACGGGAGCGCCGGACCGGCCGCTCCCGACCCGGGCCCGGGGCCGCCGGACGGCGGATCCGGGCCTCACCAGAACTCACCCTGAGGATCGCTGCATGCCTGGCATCACGCGCGAGGAGGTCGCCCACCTCGCTCGGCTGTCGCGTCTTGAGTTGCAGGCCGAAGAGCTGGACCACTTCGCCGAGCAGCTCGACGTGATCATCGGCGCGGTCGCCCGCGTTTCCGAGGTCGCCGGACAGGACGTCCCGCCCACCTCCCACCCGCTGCCGCTGACCAACGTCATGCGCGCGGATGAGGTCCGGCCCTCGCTCACCCCGGAGCAGGCGCTGGCCGGCGCCCCGGCCGCCGAGGAGCAGCGTTTCCGTGTGCCGCAGATCCTCGGGGAGGACTGACCGAGATGACCGACCTGATCCGTTACACGGCCGCCGAGACGGCCACCGCCATCGCCAAGGGCGAGGTGTCCGCCGTCGAGGTCGCGCAGGCGCACCTGGACCGCATCGAGGCCGTCGACCAGAAGGTCAACGCCTTCCTGCACGTCGACACCGAGGGCGCGCTGAGCGCCGCCAGGGCCGTCGACGAGAAGCGCGCCAAGGGCGAGGAGCTGGGCCCGCTGGCCGGTGTCCCGCTGGCGCTGAAGGACGTCTTCACCACCAAGGGCGTGCCGACCACCTGCGGCTCGAAGATCCTTGAGGGCTGGATCCCGCCGTACGACGCCACCCTGACCTCGCGGCTCAAGGACGCCGGCGTCGTCATCCTCGGCAAGACCAACATGGACGAGTTCGCGATGGGCTCCTCCACCGAGAACTCCGCCTACGGCACCACCGGCAACCCGTGGGACCTCTCCCGGATCCCCGGCGGCTCCGGCGGCGGCTCGGCGGCCGCGCTGGCCGCCTTCGAGGCCCCGCTGGCGATCGGCACCGACACCGGCGGCTCGATCCGCCAGCCCGGCGCCGTCACCGGCACCGTCGGCGTGAAGCCGACCTACGGCTCGGTCTCCCGCTACGGCCTGGTGGCCTTCTCCAGCAGCCTGGACCAGGGCGGCCCGTGCGCCCGCACCGTGCTGGACGCGGCGCTGCTGCACGAGGCCATCGCCGGCCACGACCCGCTGGACTCCACCTCGATCAACGCCCCGGTCCCGGCCGTGGTCGAGGCCGCCCGGACGCGCGACGTCCGCGGCATGCGGATCGGCGTGGTGAAGGAGTTCGCCGGCGAGGGCTACCAGGCCGGCGTCATGCAGCGCTTCAACGAGTCGGTGGAGCTGCTGCGCGAGCTGGGCGCCGAGGTCGTCGAGGTCTCCTGCCCGTCGTTCACCCTGGCGCTGCCCGCGTACTACCTGATCGCGCCCAGCGAGGCCTCGTCCAACCTGGCCCGCTTCGACGCGATGCGCTACGGCCTGCGGGTCGGCGACGACGGCACCCGCTCCGCCGAGGACGTCACCGCGCTGACCCGCGAGGCCGGTTTCGGCCCCGAGGTCAAGCGCCGCATCATCCTCGGCACCTACGCGCTCTCCTCGGGCTACTACGACGCCTACTACGGCTCGGCCCAGAAGGTGCGCACGCTGATCTCCCGCGACTTCGACGCCGCGTTCGCCGGCGTGGACGTCCTGGTCTCGCCGACCACCCCGACCACCGCCTTCCCGATCGGCGAGCGCGCCGACGACCCGATGGCGATGTACCTGGCCGACCTCTGCACGATTCCGTCCAACCTGGCGGGCAACGCGGCGATGTCGCTGCCCTGCGGCCTGGCCCCGGAGGACAATCTCCCGGTCGGCCTGCAGATCATCGCACCCGCGATGGCGGACGACCGCCTGTACCGCGTGGGCGGCGCCGTCGAGGCCGCACTCAACGACAAGTGGGGGCACACCCTGCTGGAGGAGGCACCGGCACTGTGAGCAAGATCGAGAAGGCCAAGGGCTTCAAGCACTCGAAGCCCGGGCTGTGGCTGTCCATCGGGACCAGCACGTTCGGCGCGATCTCCATCGTGAAGGACGTCCGCAAGGCCCGCGACGAGAGCGACACCCTCAAGCTGGTCAACGCCCTGGTCGGCGCCGCCGCCCTGATCACCGGCACCGCCCTGCTGGTGCGCGAGCTGCGCCGCCTCGGCGACGACGACGTCCTGCTGGGCTAGCCCGTGGGGTCCGGCCGGTACCGCGGTGCCGGCCGGACCCGCACCACCGAAGACTTTTGAGTGAAGGGGACGCTGTGAGCGTCAAGAACCTGGTCTCCTACGAGGACGCTCTCGCGTCGTACGACCCGGTGATGGGCCTGGAGGTCCACGTCGAGCTCGGTACCAAGACCAAGATGTTCTGCGGTTGTTCGACCGAGCTGGGTGCCGAGCCGAACAGCCAGGTCTGCCCGACCTGCCTGGGGCTGCCGGGCTCGCTGCCGGTGGTCAACGCGGTGGGCGTGGAGTCGGCCGTCAAGATCGGCCTGGCGCTGAACTGCGAGATCGCCGAGTGGTGCCGGTTCGCGCGGAAGAACTACTTCTACCCGGACATGCCGAAGAACTTCCAGACCTCGCAGTACGACGAGCCGATCGCCTTCAACGGCTACCTCGACGTGCAGCTGGAGGACGGCTCGACCTTCCGCGTGGAGATCGAGCGCGCCCACATGGAGGAGGACACCGGCAAGTCCAGCCACGTCGGCGGCGCCACCGGCCGCATCCACGGAGCCACCCACTCCCTGCTGGACTACAACCGGGCCGGCATCCCGCTGATCGAGATCGTCACCAAGCCGATCACCGGCGCCGGCGAGCGGGCCCCCGAGGTCGCCCGCGCCTACGTCGCCGAGCTGCGCGAGGTCATCCGCTCGCTGGGCGTCTCCGAGGCCCGGATGGACAAGGGCCAGATGCGCTGCGACGTCAACCTGTCGCTGCGCCCGAACGGCACCGAGACCTTCGGCACCCGCTCGGAGACCAAGAACGTCAACTCGCTGCGCAGCGTCGAGCGGGCCGCCCGGTTCGAGATCCAGCGGCACGCCACGGTGCTGGTCGACGGCGGCACGATCATCCAGGAGACCCGGCACTTCCACGAGGAGGACGGCTCCACCACCTCCGGCCGGATCAAGGACAACGCCGAGGACTACCGGTACTTCCCGGAGCCGGACCTGGTGCCGATCGCGCCGTCCCGCGAGTGGGTCGAGGAGCTGCGGGCCGCGCTGCCCGAGCTGCCCCGGGTGCGCCGGGCCCGGCTGCAGGCCGAGTGGGGCCTGTCGGACAAGGACATGCGGTCGGTGCTGAACGCCGGCGCCGTCGAGCCGATCCAGGAGACCATCGCCGCCGGCGCCCCGGCCGACCAGGCCCGCAAGTGGTGGATGGGCGAGCTGGCCCGCCGTGCCAACGAGACCGGCACCGAGCTGGCCGAGCAGCCGATCACCCCGGCGCAGGTCGCCCGGGTCACCGCGCTGGTCGCCGAGGGCAAGCTGAACGACAAGCTGGCCCGCCAGGTCATCGAGGGCGTGCTGGCCGGTGAGGGCGAGCCGGACGCGATCGTCGAGAAGCGCGGCCTGGCCGTCGTCTCGGACGACTCCGCGCTGGGCGCCGCCGTCGACCAGGCCATCGCCGAGAACGAGGCGATCGCCGCCAAGATCCGCGACGGCAAGGTCGCCGCGGTCGGCGCGCTGGTCGGCGCGGTCATGAAGGCCACCCGCGGCCAGGCCGACGCGGCCCGCGTCAAGGATTTGATCCTGGAGAAGCTGGGCGTCTCCGCCTGAGTTTCCAAGGCGTCTAAGGCGATCTAAGGCCTGCTTAGCCGCCTGAGGCCCGGTCTTACCCCGTACAAGGGGTGAGGCCGGGCCTTCGTCGTTCCTCCGGCCGGGGCCCTAAGGCGATCGGGCCCCGGAAGATCCGGAAGCCTGCCGATGTCCGCCACCCCCCTGGGAGAGGAGTCTCTACTCAGCGGACGGAAGCGACGAGAGACCCACGAGGGGAAGCACCGTGATCGAGTACGAGCTCATCAAGCAGCAGGAACTGGAACTCCGGGCCCTGGCCGAGCACCAGCGCCTGGTCCGCGCGGCGAAGACCGCCAAGCGCACCGGGTGGCGGCCGAACATCGGCCTGCGCGTCCAGCGGCGCACCGCGCGCCCGAGCGAATGCTGACGGACCGGCACCGAGGTGCCGAGCGGGGAACGGAGGGGGAGGCGCCGCTGGGGAGCGCCTCCCCCTCCGGGCGTTCGCCGGGCGCGATAACCCCTCGGAGCTCGCGGGGCCCCTATGGCATGCTCGCCTCCATGCAGCAGATCTCGGTGAGTCCCGTCTTCGTCGGCCGCGATCCGCAACTCGCCGACCTGATGGACGCGCTGCGCCGGGCCGGCCGCGGCGAGCCGCAGACCGTGCTGATCGGCGGCGAGGCGGGCGTCGGCAAGACCCGGCTGCTGGAGGAGTTCCTGCGCCGGGCGGACGACCAGGGCGCGCTCACCACCGACGGGGGCTGTCTTGAGGTCGGAGCCGAGGGGCTGCCGTACGCGCCGCTGGCCACCGCGCTGCGCCGGCTGCACCGCTGTCTGGGCACCGGGCTCGAACACGCCGCCGCCGGGATGGAGGGCCATCTCGCCCGGCTGCTGCCCGACATCGGCGAGGCCGACGGCGAACCCAACGACGAGTACGGCCGGGCCCGGCTGTTCGAGCACACCGCGAGGCTGTTCGAACGGCTCGGCACGGACCGTACTTTCGTGCTCGCCGTCGAGGACCTGCACTGGTCCGACCGCTCCACCCGGGAGCTGTTCGCCTACCTGGTCCGCACCCTGCACCGCTCCCGGGTCCTGCTGGTCGCCACCTACCGCAGCGACGACCTGCACCGCCGCCACCCGCTGCGTCCCTTCCTGGCCGAGCTGGAGCGGCTGCGCACGGTGCGCCGGCTGGAGCTGGAGCGCTTCGGCCCCGGCGAGGTGGCCGCCCAGCTGGCCGGCATCCTCGGTACCGCCGCGCCCGACCGCGCCCTGGTCGAGCGCGTCCACCGCCGCTCCGAGGGCAACCCGTTCTTCGTTGAGGAGTTGGCCACCGCCCTGCGGGAGGGCTGCTCGACCGGGCTCACCGACTCCCTGCGGGACATCCTGCTGGTCCGGGTCGAGGCGCTGGACGAGGAGACCCAGCGGGTGCTGCGGATCGCCGCCGAGGGCGGCTCGCTCGTCGAACACGCCCTGCTCGCCGCCGTCCTGGAGGACGAGGAGCGGCTGATCGGCTCGCTGCGCGCCGCGGTCGGCGCCAACATCCTGCGCCCGGACCCGGACGGCGACGGCTACCGGTTCCGCCACGCGCTGGTCCGCGAGGCCGTCTCGGACGACCTGCTGCCCGGCGAGCGGCACCGGATCAACCGCCGGTTCGCCGAGGCCCTGGAGGCCGAACCGCAGCTGGTCGGCGCCGACGCCCGGCCGGCCCGGCTGGCCAACTACTGGTACCACGCGCACCACCCGGCCCGGGCCCTGCCGACCGCGCTGGACGCCGCTCGGGCGGCCCGTCGCCGCAACGCCTTCGCCGAGCAACTGCGCATGCTGGAACGGGCCCTGGAGCTGTGGGACGAGGTCCCCGCCGAGCAGCTGGCCGACACCCTGCGCCCGTACGACTGGGCCGAGACCTACCCGCCGTGCTCCTGCGACGCCGGCCGGCACGACGAGGACTGCGACCGGCTCTGCCTGATCGACGTACTGGCCGAGGCGGTGGTCGCGGCCCGCCGCAGCGGGGACCGGGAGCGCGGGCTGAGCCTGGCGAAGCGGGCGCTGCAGCTCGTCGACGAGACCGAGCACCCGGCGCGCGCCGCCTGGTTCCGGATCAACCGCGCCCGGATGCTCGGCCATCTGCGCCGCTCCGGCGACGAGGCGGAGATCGCCTACGCGCACCGGCTGGTCGAGCACCTGCCGCCGTCCGCCGTGCAGGCCGAGGTGTTCGCCCTCGGCGCCGGCGCCGGCATGCTCTCCTACCCCCGCCGCGAGCTGGTGGTGCTCGCCGAGCGGGCCGCCCGGATCGCCCGCGAGGTGGGCGCCCACGCGGTCGAGCAGCACGCCTTGATGACCCTCGGCGGGCTGCGCAACGACCTGGACGCCGACCCGGAGGCCGCGGTGGCCCAGCTGACGGCGGCGGTCGAGGCCTCCCGCCGGCTCGGTGCGCCGGACCTGCTGCTGCGCGGCCTCAACAACCTGTCCTCGCTCCTGCGCGGCCTCGGCCGGGCCGGGCAGGCCGCGGAGCTGGCCCGGGAGGGGCTGGACTCGGCCCGCCGCAACGGCCTGCAACGCAACATCGGCACCATCCTGACCGGGAACCTCGCCGAGGCGCTGATCGACCTCGGGCGGATCGACGAGGCCGAACTGGTGCTCGCCGAGGGCGACCTGACCAGTCCGACCGGCACCCACGCCGAGTTCCTGGACCGGCTGCGCGGGGAGCTCGCCCTGCTCCGCGGCGACGTGGCCGGCGCCGCCGCGCTGCTCGCCCAGGCCCGGGCCGCCAACCGGGACGGCCAGATCCAGCACTCGGTGCCGATCGGCCGGCTCGCGGTGCGCACCGCCGCCCGGACGGGCCGCCCGCTGGAGGCCCGCGCCGAGCTGCTCGCCGCCCTGGCCGGGGCCTTCCCCTGCGGCTACCTGGCCGACTGCTTTCCGCTGCTGGTCGACGGCGCGGGCGTCGAGGCGGACAGCCGGGGCCTGCCGGAGGCCGAGGCGGGCCGGGCCGCGGTGCTGGCCCGGATCGTCGAGGCGGCGGCCGGGCTGACCCCGACGGTGCCGCTGCACCACGGCTGGGCCCGGCTGCTGGAGGGCGAACTGGCCCGGGCCGAGGGGGCGGACACCCCGGCGCACTGGGCCGCCGCGATCGAGTGGCTGCGCCCGACCGGGCTGCCGTACCCGCTGGCGCTCGCCCTGCTGCGGGCCGGCGAGGCCGAGGTGCTGGCCGGGCGGCGCGAGGCCGGGGCCGAACTGCTGCGCGAGGCCCGGGAACTGGCGTCCGCCCGGGGTGACGCCGGGCTGCGCGTCGAGGTGGACGCGCTGGCCGAGCGGGCGGGCCTGACCCTCGTCGCGGGCCGTCCCGCCCCCGCCGCGGCGGCGCCGGCCGGGGACTCCTTCGGCCTCACCCCCCGTGAGCGGGACGTGCTCCGATTGCTCGCGCGGGGGCGCACCAACCGGCAGATCGCCGAGGAGTTGTACATCTCGCCGAAGACGGCGAGCGTGCACGTCTCCAACATCCTCGGCAAGCTCGCGGTGGCCGGCCGGGACGAAGCCGCCGCGCAGCGCGTGCAGCACGGCGTCCAGCTC
>NZ_BAAAKJ010000399.1:28174-31016 GCF_039527695.1 Kitasatospora putterlickiae | reverse complement strand
CGTCGCCGTACCGGGGCCTCAGGGCCTGCCGGCGGGTGCGGCTACCAGTTCGCCCAGTCGATGTTCCAGCCGCTCAGACCGTTGTCGGGAGCGACCGTCTTCTCCTTGGAGTTCTTGATGACGACGATGTCGCCGATCATCGAGTCGTTGAAGAACTTGCCCGCCACCGAGGTGTCGCTGCCGCCCTTCTCGTCCTGCATCGAGATGCAGCCGTGGCTGGCGTTGGTCTTGCCGAACGGGTTCGCCCAGTAGTTGCCGTGCACGAAGGTGCCGGACCGGGTCAGCCGCATCGCGTGCGGCACGTCCTTGATGTCGTACTCGCCGCCGAGGCCGACGGTCTGCGAGTTCATCCGGGTGACCTTCTCCTTGGACATGACCACCATGGTCCCGTTCCAGGAGGGGTTCTTCTCGTCGCCGAGGGTCACCGGCACGGTGTGGCTCGCGCCGGCCCTGGTCACCGTCATCTGGTGGCTGGCGGAGTCGGCCACCGAGACCTGGGAGCGGCCGATGGTGAACGGCTCGTCCTTGTCGATGTCGCCGTAGATGCCGGGGGCGATCTCGACGTTCTTCAGCCGGTACTTGATGGTGACCTTGGTGCCGGGCTCCCAGTACTTCTCGGGGCGGAAGTCCAGGCGCTTGGCACCGAACCAGTGGCCCTTGACCGTGGTGCCGTTGCTGGTCTCGAAGGTGATGCCCTGCGCGACCGCGTCCTTGTTCTTGATCTCCTTGTTGAACTCCACCGAGACGATCATGCCGACGCCGTACGTGCCGTTGTCGGCGATGTTGTCGTTGGTGGAGACCTTCTTCGCCGGCGTCAGCGTGGTGAACGAGGTGGTGGACGCGGCCACCAGGCCATCGGCGTCGGTGGCCTGGGCGTTCACCTTGTACGCCATGCCGACGGCCAGCGCGGCGTTGGGCTTCCAGCCGCTGCCGTCCGCGGCGATGGTGCCCGCGACCGGCTTGCCCTCCTTGTCGGTCACCTCGACCGCGGTGAGCTTGCCGCTGGCCACGCCGACCTTGAGCGCGCCGTCCGGAGCGACGTCCTGGGCCCCGTCCTGGGGCTCGACGGTCAGCACGGCGGCCGAGGTCTTCGGCGTGGCCGAACTCGGGGCCGGCGTACCGCCGTTACCGGCGTCCCCCGCGCCGTTGGCGCCCGCCGTCGCGGTCCCGTCACCGCCGCCGGTGTTCTTGTGATCGTCACCGCTGCATGCCGCGGTGAGCAGCAGCACCCCGCCCATCGCCAATGCCACCGCGCTCTGACGCACGCGGCGGCGGGTGACGGTGGTACGTATCGCGGCGTCGGCCGCCCTAACCGGCTTCACGGTTTCTCCCCTCCCGGTGTTCATCCTGATGGACGCACTGTTCCCCGGACGGGTTGCACCGGACCGGCGATCATTCGCGACGGGCTTCCGGCGCGGCAAGCAGGATAGCTGGGCCGAACGGGTGAATCCCGGGGAGGCTACCGGTGAACGCCGGTCGAGATCATCGGCAGGTGGCCGTCAGGGGGAGGCCGTCGGGGAGACCGTCGGGGAGGGGCTCGGGGAACGGCTCACGAACGGTGCCGGGGACGGGCTCGCGGACCGGCTCGCGGATGGTGCCGGCGACGGGCTCGCGGACGGTACCGGCGAGGGGCTCGGCGCGGGCGCCGGAGAGGTGCTCGCGGCCGAACCGGCGGCCGGGGCGACGGAGGGGCTCGCGCCGGACTGGAGGGCGCTCCCGGCCACCCACTGCGCCCAGGGCAGGTTCCAACCGTTCAGACCGTTGTTCGGCGGCACCACGTCCCCCGCCGAGGCCCGCACCTCGAAGACGTCCCCCTGGATCGTGTGCTCGAACAGCCAGCCCGCCGGGGTCTCGCCGCTCGCCCCGCCCTTGACGTCGGCCAGGCCGATGCAGCCGTGGCTGGTGTTGGCGGTGCCGAACACCGACGGGCTGGCCCAGTAGTTGCCGTGCAGGAAGGTGCCCGAGTTGGTCAGCCGCATCGCGTGCGGCACGTCCTTGATGTCGTACTCGTCGCCCATCCCGACGGTCTGCGAGTTCATCCGGGTGACCTTGTACTTCTCGGACACCACCAGCACGCCCCGGTACGTCGTGTGCCGGGCGTCGCCGCCGGACACCTTGAGCGTGCGCACCGTCTTACCGCCCTGACCGGCCCGAACGGTGAGGGTGTGGGCGTCCAGGTCGACGGTGGACACCTGGGCCCGGCCGACGGTGAACCGGACATCCTTGTTCTGGGTGCCGAACTCGCCCGGCGCGCCCTGCACGTCCTTGAGCCGCAGCGCGACCGTCACCCGGGTGCCCGGCGCCCAGTACTCCTGGGGGCGGAAGTCCAGGCGCTGGCCGCCGAACCAGTGCGCGGCCACCTCCACCGGCGGGTCCGTGGTCACCGTGATCGCGCGCTCGACCGCGGCCCGGTCGGCGATCGGGCGGCTGAACCGCAGCGAGACCGGCATGCCGACGCCGACGGTGGAACCGTCCTCGGGGGTGAAGAAGGCGACGAAGGTGTGCAGGGGGGCCATCGTCGAGAAGTCGGTGTGCTGGACCGCCCGCAGGCCCTGGTCGTCCTCGGCCACCGCGTCCAGGGTGAACGCGGTGGCCAGCGGCAGCGGGCCGTCCGGGGTCCAGCCGGTGCCGTCCGCGGAGAGGGAGCCGGGCACCTCGCCGCCCCGGGTGTCGGCGAGCCGGACGGAGACCAGCCGGCCCTGGGCGACCGTCACCCGGACCGGGCCCTCGGGCGGCAGGTTCTGGGCGTCGTCGGCGGGCACCACGGTGATCGCCGCCCGGGACGCGGGCGCCGAGTACTTCCTCGCCCCGGCGGCGAACTGCGCCGAGGCCGCCAAGAACA
>NZ_BAAAKJ010000399.1:10641-28120 GCF_039527695.1 Kitasatospora putterlickiae | reverse complement strand
TCCCCGCTCACGCCCTCCCGCGCACCGCCACCGCCGGCACACCCGGCCAGCACCGCCAGGCAGCAGCCCAGCGCCGCCAGCCGCCGTACCCACATCCGGGGCCTCCCACCCTCGCCGTCCAATACCCCCACAACGAGACCAATCCCCCCAGGACACGCCGCCCCGCCGATCCCCCCACCTGAGAGTTTTTATGTAGACCGGTCTACTGACTCGGCCGCCCTCGCAGAGCAGGAAGTCGGCCCCGCCGACTTCCTGCTCCGGCACACCCCGAGCCCTGAAGACCGGTCTGCACATCCCGCTCGGAGGCCCGGCGAGAACACCGGAGCAGCGGAGCGAAAAGTCGGGCCGGCCGACTTCCTACTCCGGGAGGCCCGAAAAATCTGTAGACCGGTCAACATATTCCACCCCGGAGGCGAGACGGCCGCACCGTGAAGTGCCCAGCCACCCGCGAACACAGGTGGGGCACACGAGAGCCGCGGAGCAGGAAGTCGGACCGGCCGACTTCCCACTCCCGAGCACCCCGAGCCCTGAAAGCTGGCCTGCACATTCCACCTGGGGACCCGGCGCGAGCGCGAAAGCAGCGGAGTGGAAAGTCAGGCCGGCCGACTTCCCACTCCAGGAGAGCTCCAAAATCTGTAGACCGGTCGACATATTTCACCCCAGAGGCGGCGCGGCCGCGAGGCGAAGCGCCAGCCACCCGCGAACACAGGTCGGGCACACGGGAACCGCAGGTGGGGTCGGGCAGCACGGGAACCGCGGAGTGGAAAGTCGGACCGGCCGACTTCCCACTCCCAGGGCCCACAGCAATCAGTAGACCGGTCGACATATTCCACCCCAGGGGCAGCGACGCCCCGGGGTGGAGTGGGAAGTCGGGCGGGCCGACTTTTCGGGTGTGTGCCCGGGCGCCATCTGCCGGTAAGACGGTGTTCGGCCGCTTCCGTCCGGTGTGAACAGGGAATGAGAGACCGCACGGGGTCCGGGACATCCCGTCAGGGAGGGCAGCGTCATGGCGTCAGGGCAGGAGTCGGCGACCGCCGTACGCGCGCAGCCCGGCGGTGCGGTGCCGTGGCCGGGCAGCCGGCAGCCGCTCGGCGCCCGCTTCCACCCCGGCCCGGACGGCCGCCCCGGCACCAACTTCGCGCTCTGGGCCGCCGGCGCCGAGGCCGTCGACCTCTGCCTCTTCGACGACGACGGCCACGAGACCCGCCTGCGCCTCACCGAGCAGGACGCCCAGACCTGGCACGGCTTCGTCCCCGGCGTCCTCCCCGGCACCCGCTACGGCTACCGCGTGCACGGCCGCTGGGACCCGTGGACCGGCGCCCGCTGGAACCCGGCCAAGCTGCTGCTCGACCCCTACGCCCGCGCCATCGACGGCGCCTACACCTCCCACGACGCCGTCTGCGCCGCCGTCCGCGGCTGGCCCGAGGCGGACGTCGCCGACACTGTCCGGGACAACCGCGACTCGGCTCCGTACGTTCCCAGATCCGTCGTCGTCCGGGACGACGACGACTGGTCCGACGACCACCGCCCCAAGACCCCCTGGGCCGAGACCGTCCTCTACGAGTTGCACGTCCGCGGCTTCACCATCCGTCACCCCGACGTCCCGCCCGCCCTGCGCGGCACCTACGCCGGCCTCGCCCACCCCGCCGCCCTCGCCCACCTCACCGGGCTCGGCGTCACCGCGGTCGAGCTGCTCCCCGTCCACCACCACGTCAGCGAGGACCACCTCCAGTCCCGCGGCCTCGTCAACTACTGGGGCTACAACACCGTCGGCTACTTCGCCCCGCACGCCGGCTACTCCGCCGCCGGCTCGCGCGGCGGCCAGGTCGGCGAGTTCAAGCGGATGGTCCGCGCCCTGCACGCCGCCGGCATCGAGGTGATCCTCGACGTCGTGTACAACCACACCGCCGAGGGCGCCGAGCTGGGCCCCTCGCTGTTCCTGCGCGGCATCGACAACGCCGGCCACTACCGCCTGCCGCCCAACCGCCCGCGCGGCTACGCCGACTACACCGGCTGCGGCAACACCCTGGACACCCGCCGCCCCCAGGTGATCCGGTTGATCACCGACTCGCTGCGGTACTGGGTGCACGAGATGGGCGTGGACGGCTTCCGCTTCGACCTCGCCACCGCCCTCGCCCGCGGCGGCGGTCCCGGCGGCCCCGGCGGCAACGGAGGCCCCGGCGGCGGCAACGACGTCACCATGGACCACCCGCTGCTCACCGCCATCGCCCAGGACCCGCTGCTCAACCGGGTGAAGCTGATCGCCGAGCCCTGGGACGTCGGCCCGGGCGGCTACCAGGTGGGCGGTTTCCCGCCCCCGTGGGCCGAGTGGAACGACCGCTACCGCGACACCGTGCGCGACTTCTGGCGCGGCGCCCGCCCCGACGTCCGGGAGCTCGGCTACCGCCTCTCCGGCTCCTCCGACCTCTACCAGCACGCCGGCCGCCGCCCGTACGCCTCCGTCAACTACGTGACCGCCCACGACGGTTTCACCCTGCGCGACCTCGTCTCCTACGACCACAAGCACAACGAGGCCAACGGCGAGGCCAACCGGGACGGCACCGACGACAACCGCTCCTGGAACCACGGCGCCGAGGGCGGGAGCGCCGACCCCGCCGTCACCGCCCTGCGCCGCCGCCAACTGCGCAACCTCACCGCCACCCTGCTGCTCTCCGCCGGCGTCCCGATGCTCACCGCCGGGGACGAGTTCGGCCGCACCCAGGGCGGCAACAACAACGCCTACTGCCAGGACAACGAGGTGAGCTGGCTGGACTGGTCGCTGCTGGACGACCCGGCCTGGCGCGCCCTCAACGCGTTCACCGCCGCCCTGGTCCGGCTCCGCCGCCGTCACCCCGTGCTCCGACAGCGGGCGTTCTTCTCCGGTCGCGCCGCCACTCCGGGCGGGCGCCCCGATCTGCTCTGGTTCACCCCCCTTGGCCGGGACATGACCGAGACCGACTGGTTTGCGCCGTCCGCGTCACTCGGCATGCTCCTGTCGGGAACGGCGATGTCCGAACGCGACGCCTACGGCCGCCCGCTGCTCGACGACAGCTTCCTGCTGCTCCTCAACGCGGGTGCGCGCCCCCTTCCGTTCGTCCTGCCGGGCGCCCCGTGGACGGCCGATAACACCCGCTATGAGTCCGTCGTGGACACCTCCGCGGAGGACGGCGAGGGCCCCACCGGTCTACACCTCCCGAACGACACGGTGCTGCTCACCGGCCGCTCCCTGCACCTTTTCAAGGCGGCACCCTGATCCGGCCGCGCACTTGGCCGGTAATCGACGGTTCGTTCGATATCCGGCTTAGTGATAGGGGGTATCCGGCCTATTCTCGCCGCGATGGCCAAGAACCAAGTCCTTGACACAGCCACCGACTCCGTCGCAGTGCCCGGCACCGCGCCTCCCGCGGCCCGCCGTTCGACAGTGCGTTCGCTCCTTCGGCTGTGGCCCTACGTCCGTCCGGTCCGCACGCGCCTGGTCGTCTCGGTGACCGCCGCGCTGCTCGCCTCCTTCAGTACGCTGCTCATCCCGATCGTCCTCGGCAGGATCGTCGACGGCCCGATCGCCGAGCACGACCTCGAATCCCTCTGGCCCCTCGCGGCCCTCCTGCTCCTGCTCGGCCTCTCCGAGGCCGCCTTCTTCCACGCCCGCCGGGTCGTCGTGGCCAGGCCACTGGCCGACGTCGAGACGACGCTGCGCGGCGAGCTGTTCGGCAAGCTGCAACGCCTGCCGGTCTCCTTCCACGACCGCTGGGGCTCCGGGCAGTTGCTCTCCCGAGCGATGTCCGACCTCCACGTCATGCGGACGTTCCTGTCGTTCCCGCTGATCTTCCTCGTCGTCAACACGCTGACCTTCCTGGCCGGCATCGCGCTGATGTTCACCCAGGACTGGCGGCTCGCCCTCATCACCCTCTGCCCGACCCTCCCGCTGTTCCTGCTCACCCGCCGGTTCGAGTCCCGGTACTCCCGCGCCACCCGACTGACGCAGGACCGGAACGGCGACCTCGCCACCCTCGTCGAGGAGTCCGTCCTCGGCATCCGGATCCTCAAGGCCTTCGGCCGCCACCGCTCGATGGCGGAGCGGTTCCACGAGCAGTCCGCCGTGCTGCGCCGGACCGAGCTGGAGAAGGCCGGCATGCTCGCCAACCTCTGGTCGATCGTCATCGGCCTGCCCGAATTCGCCCTCGGCTGCGCCCTCGCCGTCGGCGCCTACCTGGTCGCGCACGACGAGCTGAGCGCCGGCGCCCTCGTCGCCTTCCTCTCGACCGCGCTCACCGTGCGCTGGCCGATCGAGTCGCTCGGCTGGCTGATGGCCTACTCCAACGAGGCCGCCACCGCCACCGACCGCTTCTTCGAGGTGCTGGACGAGCCCGACGCCGAGCCGGCCGAAGCCGCCCACCCCACCGCGGCCACGAAGACCCTCACGGCGACCGCGAAGACCCTCACCGCGGCCACGACCGCCACCGCGGCCACCGCCGCCACCGAGACCCCCGCCGCGAAGGCCGTCACCACCCCCGACGGCATCCGGCTCACCGGCGTCCGCTTCCGCTACCCCGACGCCCCCGCGGGCACCCCCGACCTGCTCCGCGGCGTGGACCTGCACATCCACAGCGGCGAGACGATGGCCCTGGTCGGCGCCACCGGCAGCGGCAAGACCACGCTGACCGCCCTGCTCCCCCGCCTCTACGAGATCACCGCCGGCACCATCACCCTGGACGGCCGGGACATCCGCGAGCTGGACCGCGCCCACCTGCGCGAACTGGTCGCGGTCGCCTTCGAGGACCCCACCCTGTTCTCCACCACCATCCGGGAGAACGTGCTGATGGGCGCCCCCGGCGCGGGCGAGGACCGGCTGCGCGCCGCCCTCGCCACCGCCCAGGCCGAGTTCGTCGACCAGCTGTCCGAGGGCGTCGACACCGAGGTCGGCGAGCAGGGCCTGGGCCTGTCCGGCGGCCAGCGCCAGCGCCTCGCGCTGGCCCGCGCCGTGGTCGGCGACCCCGCCTTCCTGGTGCTCGACGACCCGCTCTCCGCCCTGGACGTGCACACCGAGGCGCTGGTCGAACGCGCCCTGCGCGAGGTCCTCGCCTCCACCACCGCCCTGGTGATCGCCCACCGCCCGAGCACCGTGCTGCTCGCGGACCGGGTCGCCGTCCTCGCCGACGGCCGGATCGAGGCGGTCGGCACCCACCAGGAACTGCTGCAGAGCTCGGCGCGCTACCGCGCACTCATGTCGGGCGAGGCCGCCCTCGCCCCTGAGAGGAGCACCGTCCGATGACCACCGCCTGCGAGACCCTCGACACCCGGACGGAGGACGACCGCACCCGGCCGGCGGGCCCGCCCGAGAACCAGTCGCCGCCCCCGCCGGCCGACGAGGAGGACATCCCCGTCCCGTCCGGCGCACCGGGCGCCCTGCTGCGCTCCCTGCTCGGCCCGCGCCGGGGCCGGATCGCCGCCGCGATGCTGGTGATCCTGTTCCAGCAGGCCGCCCTGCAGTCGGGGCCGCTGCTGGTCGCCCTCGCGATGGACCGCGGCATCCCGGCCCTGCGCGACCACGACGCCGGCCCGCTGATCGCGGTGGTCGCCGCCTACCTGGGCTGCGCGCTGCTCAGCACGCTGCTCCAGTGGACGTTCATCAGGGTCAGCGCCCGGGTCAACCAGGACGTCCTGATGGACCTGCGCGGCCGGATCTTCCGGCACGCCCAGCGGCTCAGCCTGGACTTCCACGAGCGCTACACCTCGGGCCGGATCATCTCCCGCGCCACCAGCGACGTGGAGGCGCTGCGCGAACTGCTGTCCGAGGGGCTGCAGGAGCTGCTGACGGTCTCCCTGTCGGTCTGCTCCATCTCGGTGATCCTGCTGGTGCTGGACTGGCGGCTCGGCCTGGCCGCGCTGCTCGCCTTCCTGCCGCTGTGGCTGATCACCCAGTCGTTCCGGAACCGCTCGCGCCTGGTCTACCGGCGCTCGCGGACCGCGGCGGCCTCGCTGATCGTCCGGTTCACCGAGACCATGAACGGCATCCGCCCGGTGAAGGCGTTCCGCCGCGAGCGGACCAACGACGCCGCGTTCGCCGTGGTGAACCGGCAGTCGGCCGACGCCACCGCGGACAGCCTGCTGGAGGTCGCCCGGTACGGGGGCCTGTCCCGGATGACGGCCAACATCTGGACCACCGGCGTGGTGGTGCTCGGTGCCTACCTGGTCACCGACGGCTCGACCGAGCTGGGCGTGCTGACCGCGTTCGTGCTCTACCTGCACCGGCTGTTCGAGCCGATCGACCAGCTGGCGATGTTCCTGAACAGCTACCAGTCGGCCGCCGCCGCGCTGGAGAAGATCGCCGGCCTGCTCGCCCACGAGCCCACGGTGGCCGAGCCGGCCAAGCCCAAGGACCTGCCGGCCTCGACCATCAAGGGCCGGGAGGTGCACTTCGAGAAGACCCGGTTCGCCTACCGGACCGGCAAGGAGGTGCTGCCGCCGTTCGACCTGCTGCTGCCGGCCGGGCAGACCGTCGCCGTGGTCGGCGCGACCGGGGCCGGCAAGTCGACGGTGGCCAAGCTGCTCGCCCGGTTCTACGACCCGACCGAGGGCCGGATCACCCTGGACGGGGTGGACCTGCGCGACCTGACCGGACCGGAGCTGCGGCGCGGGGTGGTGATGGTGACCCAGGAGTCCTTCCTGTTCTCCGGCACGGTCGCCGAGAACATCGCCATCGGCCGTCCGGGCGCCGACCGCGCCGAGATCGAGGCGGCCGCCCGGGCGATCGGCGCGCACGACTTCATCGCCGAGCTCCCGGACGGCTACGACACCGACGTGCGCAAGCGCGGCGGCCGGATCTCGGCGGGCCAGCGGCAGCTGGTCGCCTTCGCCCGCGCGCTGCTCGCCGACCCGGCGGTGCTGATCCTGGACGAGGCCACCAGCTCCCTGGACGTGCCCGGCGAGCAGGCGGTGCAGCAGGCGATGCGCACCGTGCTGGCCGGCCGGACGGCCGTGATCATCGCCCACCGCCTCTCCACTGTGGAGATCGCGGACCGGGTGCTGGTGATGGACCAGGGCCAGATCGTCGAGGACGGCACCCCGCGTGAGCTGATCGGCCGCGCCGGCCGCTTCGCCCGGCTGCACCAGGCCTGGCGGGACAGCCTGGTCTGACGCCCGACACTCCACAGGTAAGAGACCCTAGGCCCTTTCATCCATTACCGAAAGGGCCTAGGGTCGTTCCCAGGGCTCACCCGCCCGACCCGCAGGCCCGCCTCACGAAGGGGATCGCCCATGGTCGACCGTCACCACTGGGAGCAGTGGCAGCGCAGCTGGGACCGTCAGCAGGAGTGGTACCTGCCCGACCGCGAGGAGCGGTTCCGGGTGATGCTCGACGTCGTCGAGGCGGTGACCGGGCCCGCCCCGCGCGTCCTCGACCTCGCCTGCGGCACCGGCAGCATCACCGAGCGCCTGCTCGCCCGGCTGCCCGGCGCCACCAGCGTCGGCGTGGACCAGGACCCGGCGCTGATGACCATCGCCCGCGGCGTCCTCGGCGACGACCAGCGGTTCACCCTGGTCACCGCCGACCTCAAGGACCCGGGGTGGGCCGAGGCCCTCCCGCCCGGCCCGTTCGACGCGGTGGTGACCGCCACCGCGCTGCACTGGCTGCCCGGCACCGCCCTGGTCCGGCTCTTCGCCGACCTGGCGGGCCTGGTCCGCCCCGGCGGGGTGTTCCTCAACGCCGACCACATGCCCGACCCGGAGGTCCCGCTGCTCAACGCCGCCGAGCGGACCCTGCGGCACGGGCGGCAGGAGCGGGAGAAGGCCGACGGCGTGCTCGACTGGGAGAGCTGGTGGCTCGCCGCCGCGGCCGACCCGCTGCTCGCCGAGCAGGTGGCCGTCCGCAACCGGCTGTACGGCTCGCACGCCGACGGCGAGTCGCACCCGGCCGGCTGGCACGTCGAGCGGCTGCGGGAAGCCGGCTTCGCCGAGGCCGGCGTGGCCTGGCGCTCGGTCACCGACGCCCTGGTCGCGGCCGTGCGGTGACCCGCCCGCTCGCGGCGGGGGCGGGGCACCGGCCGGAACCGGTGCCCCGCCCCCGCCGAACTCAGCGCAGCAGCCCGGCGTCCATCCCCGGCACCTCCGCCGGCAGCGCCACCAGGCCCGGCTCGGCGGGCGAGGCCAGCCGGGGATGGGCGGGCAGCACCCGTACGGTGTAGCCGAACGGCCCCGTGCGGCAGAGCTCCAGGGAGCCTTCGTACCTGGTCCGCCCGTCGAGGTCGGGCCCGCCGACCGGCTTGAGGGCGAGCAGGCAGGCGTCGGAGATCCGGTCCGACTCGTCGACCCGGCCGGAGACCACCTGCACCTCGACGTCGGCCGGCTCCAGCGGGCCGAGCGCCACCTGCACCCGCAGGGCCAGCGCGCTGCCCAGCTCCTGCGCCTCGTCCGGACAGTCCGCCTCGACGTGCTCCACCCGGACGACCGGCCAGGCCTCGCGCACCTTCGCCTTCCACGCGGCCAGCTCGTGGGCGGCCCGGAACGAGCCGGTCCCCGCCAGTTCGCGCTGGGCCAGCGCGGCCGGGGCGTAGAGCCGTTCGACGTACTCGCGGACCATCCGCCCGGCCAGCACCTTGGGCCCGAGGGTGACCAGGGTGTGCCGGACCATCGCGATCCAGCGGTGCGGCAGGCCGTCCGAGCCCCGGTCGTAGAAGCGGGTGGCCACCTGCTCCTCGATCAGGTCGTAGAGCGCGGCGGCCTCGATGTCGTCGCGCCGCTCGGCCTCCCGGCTGTCCGGGTCGAGCACCCCCTCGCCGGTGTCGGCGGTGGGGATCGCCCAGCCGTTCTGGCCGTCGAACCACTCGTCCCACCAGCCGTCCAGCACCGACAGGTTGAGGCAGCCGTTGAGCGCGGCCTTCATTCCGGAGGTGCCGCAGGCCTCCAGCGGGCGCAGCGGGTTGTTCAGCCAGACGTCGCAGCCCGGGTAGAGGTGCTGGGCCATCGCCATGTCGTAGTCCGGCAGGAAGACGATCCGGTGCCGGACGGCCGGGTCGTCGGCGAAGGCGACCATCTGCTGGATCAGCCGCTTGCCGCCGTCGTCGGCCGGGTGGGCCTTGCCGGCGACCACGATCTGCACCGGCCGGGTCGGGTGCAGCAGCAGGGCGCGCAGCCGCTGCTGGTCGCGGAGCATCAGGGTGAGCCGCTTGTAGGACGGCACCCGGCGGGCGAAGCCGATGGTGAGCACGTCCGGGTCGAGCACCGAGGAGACCCAGCCGAGCTCGGCCTCGCCGGCCCCGCGCTGGCGCCAGGAGGCGCGCAGCCGGTGGCGGACCTCGTCGACCAGCTGGGACCGCAGGGTGCGGCGCAGGTCCCAGACCTCGGCGTTGCCGATCCGCTCCAGTCCCGTCCAGCGCTGGGTCTCGCCGGTGCTCATGGCCTCCTCGGCGCGGTCGGCGCCGATCTCGGTGCTGCCGAGCCGCACCACGGCCGGGTCGATCCAGGTGGCGGCGTGCACGCCGTTGGTGACGGAGGTGATCGGGACGTCGGTGGCGTCGAAGCCCGGCCAGAGGCCGTTGAACATCGAGCGGCTGACCTCGCCGTGCAGGGTGGAGACGCCGTTGGCGCGCTGGGCGAGCCGCAGGCCCATGGCGGCCATGTTGAACAGCTTGGGGTCGCCGCCGCGCCAGGTCTCGGCGCCGAGCGCGAGCACCTGCTCGACCGGGACGCCGGGCAGCGCGGCGTCCCCGGCGAAGTGCCGGGCGACCAGCTCGCGGTCGAACCGGTCGATGCCGGCCGGGACGGGCGTGTGGGTGGTGAACAGGGTGCCGGCCCGGACGGCCTCCAGGGCGGCGGCGAAGTCGAGGCCGGTGTCGGCGACCAGTTCGCGGATCCGCTCGACGCCGAGGAAGCCGGCGTGGCCCTCGTTGGTGTGGAAGACCTCGGGGGCGGGGTGGCCGGTGAGCCGCTGGTAGGCGCGCACCGCGCGGACCCCGCCGATGCCGAGCAGCATCTCCTGGAGCAGCCGGTGCTCGCTGCCGCCGCCGTAGAGGCGGTCGGTGACGTCGCGCTCGGCGGGCGAGTTGGCCTCGATGCCGGAGTCGAGCAGCAGCAGCGGGACGCGCCCGACCTGGGCCTTCCAGATGTGCGCGGCGAGGACGCGGCCGCCGGGCAGGGCGAGGTCGACCCGGCCGGGGGTGCCGTCGGCCTCGCGGAGCAGGGTGACGGCCAGCTCGTCCGGGTCCAGCAGGGGGTAGCGCTCCTGCTGCCAGCCGTCCCGGTCGAGGGACTGGCGGAAGTAGCCGTGCCGGTAGAAGAGGCCGACGCCGATGACCGGGACGCCGAGGTCGCTGGCGGCCTTGAGGTGGTCGCCGGCCAGGATGCCGAGGCCGCCGGAGTACTGGGGCAGCGCGGCGGCGATGCCGTACTCGGGTGAGAAGTAGGCGATGGCGGCGGGCAGCGGGGCGGCGGCCTGCTGCCCGGCGCCCTGGTACCAGCGCGGACCGGCCAGGTACTCCCGCAGGTCGTCGGCGAGGTCGCCGAGCCGGCGCAGGAAGCGGCGGTCGGCGGCGAGCGCGGCGAGCCGGGCGGCGGGGACCTCCCCGAGCAGCCGCACCGGGTCCTCGCCCGTCGCGGCCCAGACGTCCGGGTCCACGGACCGGAAGAGGTCCCGGGTCTCGGGATGCCAGGACCAGCGCAGGTTGAGGGCCAGCTCGTGCAACGGCTGGAGTTGTTCGGGCAGGACGGTGCGGACGGTGAATCTGCGGATTGCCTTCACGGCGTGAAGCGTAGCCTCGGCGGATGGCATGATGGTGCGTCAGTTGGGCTATTCGGCATCCGTTCGGCCTATTGATGAGATCGCATTCGGCGCATTGGTCTGCACGGGGGGCGCGCGAGGCGCACTTTCCGCAGGGCCGCGCCACCAATACGTGAACGCCGTGGAACAGATCCATTTCCGTCGGCGGGCCCGTGTCCGATCGCCGTTGGAACTCCTGGCGTACCGCTGCGGAATCGGGGTCACCGGTGCGAGGATGAAGCACGGTCGTCGATGCTGCGGGGTGTGCGGAGACGGGTGGCGTTCCCCCGCGAAGCAGCACGTCCGAATCCTTTTCGCGTTGACCGTTCCTCATCCTGATTGGTCCATTCGGCGCCCATCGCGGACCGCCGCGTGTCCTCGCCCCGGCCCTGCTCGTTCACGGGTGGGCCGGGTCGTCCGGAGACGCGCCCCAAGAGGCGTGCGCCGGAACGCGCGCGGGCTCTCGGGCTCTCCGCCACGGGCCGAGCGGGAGCGGGGCAGGTTGCCCGGAACAGCGGCGCGGGCAGGCTTCCGTCGCACGTCCTCCCCACCCAGCAGTCCTCCCGGTACTCCCCTGGCCGCTCCGGCCCGCGGGAGCCACCGCCGATCTCGGGCAGGAGTTTGGCATGCACGGCGACACGCGGGACCAGTCCACACCGGTGGCCGAAACCCTCGACGCAGCGGTCGCGGAATCCGCCGGACGGATGGATTCTGACACTCGGACAGACGCGGCGATGCCGGGACCCCGGGGTGCCGGGGCTATCCGTACGGAGCGACCGGACGAACCGGCCCGGCAACCCGGGGCCGACGAGAGCCGGACCCATCGGGCGGACGCCCCGCGCAAGCGCACCACCCGTCGCGGCGCGAGCACCGCCGAACCCTCCGCCGCGCCGGCCGAGGGCGCCTCCGCACCGGCCCGGGCCGCCGCCGCGCGACCCGCCGCCGGACGCGGACGGGCGAAGCCCGCCGCCGCCCGCAAGACCGCCGCCCGCACGACGACAGAGAGCGACACCGTGATCGGCCGCATCCCCGTCCTGGACGTCAGCCCCCTCGTAGACGCCGGCCGCCGCCCGGCCAAGGCCGTGGTGGGCGAGACCTTCCCGGTCCGCGCGACCGTGTTCCGCGAGGGCCACGACGCGGTGAACGCCAACGTCGTGCTGCGCGACCCGCGCGGCCGCAGCGGCCCGTGGACGCCGATGCGCGAGCTGGCCGAGGGCAGCGACCGCTGGGGCGCGTACGTCACCCCGACGGCCCCCGGCCGCTGGTCGTACCTGGTGGAGGCGTGGTCCGACCCGGTGGCCACCTGGCGCAAGGCCGCCTCGATCAAGCTGCCGGCCGGGATCGACACGGCGCTCGTCCTGGAGGAGGGCGCCCAGCTGCTGGAGCGCGCCGCCGCCGGGGTGCCGAAGAAGGACGGCCGGGCGGTGGTGCTGGCCGCCGCCGAGGCGCTGCGCGACCCCGGCCTGCCGCCGCTGTCCCGGCTGGCCGCCGCGCTCGCCCCCGAGGTGCAGGAACTGCTGGTCCGCTTCCCGCTGCGCGAACTGGTGAGCGCCTCCCGGCCGCTCCCGCTCCAGGTGGACCGGGAGCGGGCGTTGTTCGGCTCCTGGTACGAGTTCTTCCCCCGTTCGGAGGGCGCGGTGGTCGACCCGACCGGGGTGGAGCCGCCCCGCTCGGGGACCCTGCGGACCGCCGCCGAGCGGCTGCCGGCGATCGCCGCGATGGGCTTCGACGTGGTCTACCTGCCGCCGGTCCACCCGATCGGACGAGCCTTCCGCAAGGGCCCCGACAACACCCTGACGGCCGGTCCGCACGACGTCGGCTCGCCGTGGGCGATCGGCTCGCCGGAGGGGGGCCACGACGCCGTCCACCCGGACCTCGGCACCATCGAGGACTTCGACCACTTCGTCGCCGAGGCCACCGCGCTGCACCTGGAGGTGGCGCTGGACTTCGCGCTGCAGTGTTCGCCGGACCACCCGTGGGTGAACAAGCACCCGGAATGGTTCAGCCACCGCGCGGACGGCACCATCGCGTACGCCGAAAATCCGCCGAAGAAATATCAGGATATTTATCCGATCAACTTCGACCAGGACATGGACGGAATCGTCAAGGAGACGGTCCGGGTCCTGCGCTTCTGGATGGCGCACGGCGTACGGATCTTCCGGGTCGACAACCCGCACACCAAGCCGGTGGTCTTCTGGGAGCGGGTGCTCGCCGACATCGCCCGCACCGACCCGGACGTCCTGTTCCTCGCCGAGGCGTTCACCCGCCCCGCGATGATGCACACCCTGGGGAAGATCGGATTCCACCAGTCGTACACGTACTTCACTTGGCGCACCGGCAAGGCGGAACTCACCGAGTACCTCACCGAGCTGGCCGGCGAGACGGCCGCCCACATGCGGCCCAACCTCTTCGCCAACACCCCGGACATCCTGCACGCCTACCTCCAGCACGGCGGCCCGGCCGCCTTCGCGATCCGCGCCGTGCTGGCCGCCACCCTCTCCCCCAGCTACGGCGTGTACGCCGGCTACGAGCTCTACGAGAACGAGCCGGCCCACCCCGGATCCGAGGAGTACCTGCACTCGGAGAAGTACGAACTGCGCCCCCGGGACTGGAGCCGCACCGACACCCTCGCCCCGCTGCTCACCGTCCTGAACCGGCTGCGCCGCCGTCACCCGGCCCTCCAGCAGCTGCGTTCGCTGCGCTTCCACCCCACCGACAACGACCAGGTGCTCGCCTACTCCAAGACCGCCCTGACCCCCGACGGCCTCACCGACCACCTCATCACCGTGGTCAACCTGGATCCCCACCACACCCAGGAGGCCACCGTCACCCTCGACGGGGACGGGCCGTACGCGGTCCACGACGAGCTCACCGGTGCCGCCTACACGTGGGGCCGGCACAACTACGTCCGACTCGACCCCTCAGCCGAGCCGGCCCACCTCCTCACGGTTCGGAGGAACCCAGCGTGACAGTGAACGAGCCCGTCCCCGACACCTTCCCCGAGACCTCCGAGAAGAACCTGGACCCCGAGTGGTTCAAGCGTGCGGTCTTCTACGAGGTGCTGGTGCGGTCCTTCCAGGACAGCAACGGCGACGGTGTCGGGGACCTCAAGGGGCTCACCTCCAAGCTCGACTACCTGCAGTGGCTCGGCGTCGACTGCCTCTGGCTGCCGCCGTTCTTCGCCTCGCCGCTGCGCGACGGCGGGTACGACGTCTCCGACTACAAGGCGGTGCTGCCGGAGTTCGGCGACCTCGCCGACTTCATGGAGTTCGTGGACGCCGCGCACGCCCGCGGCATGCGCGTGATCATCGACTTCGTCATGAACCACACCAGCGACCAGCACCCGTGGTTCCAGGCCTCCCGGGAGGACCCGGACGGCCCGTACGGCGACTTCTACATGTGGGCCGACGACGACAAGCGGTACCCCGACGCCCGGATCATCTTCGTCGACACCGAGACCTCCAACTGGACGTACGACCCGGTGCGCAAGCAGTACTTCTGGCACCGGTTCTTCTCCCACCAGCCGGACCTCAACTACGACAACCCCCGGGTCCAGGACGAGATGATCGCCGGCCTGCGGTTCTGGCTGGACCTCGGCATCGACGGGTTCCGGCTGGACGCGGTGCCCTACCTGTTCGCCCGGGACGGCACCAACTGCGAGAACCTGCCGGAGACCCACGAGTTCCTCCAGCGGGTCCGCAAGGAGATCGACGCCAACTACCCGGACACCGTGCTGCTCGCCGAGGCCAACCAGTGGCCGGAGGACGTCGTCGACTACTTCGGCGACTTCGCCTCCGGCGGCGACGAGTGCCACATGGCGTTCCACTTCCCGGTGATGCCGCGGATCTTCATGGCGGTCCGCCGGGAGTCCCGCTACCCCGTCTCGGAGATCCTCGCCAAGACGCCCAACATCCCGCACGGCTGCCAGTGGGGCATCTTCCTGCGCAACCACGACGAGCTGACCCTGGAGATGGTCACCGACGAGGAGCGCGACTACATGTACGCCGAGTACGCCAAGGACCCGCGGATGCGCGCCAACGTGGGCATCCGCCGACGGCTCGCCCCGCTGCTGGAGAACGACCGCAACCAGATCGAGCTCTTCACCGCGCTGCTGCTCTCCCTGCCCGGCTCGCCGGTGCTCTACTACGGGGACGAGATCGGCATGGGGGACAACATCTGGCTGGGCGACCGGGACGGCGTCCGGACCCCGATGCAGTGGACCCCGGACCGCAACGCGGGTTTCTCCTCCGCCGACCCGGGCAGGCTCAGTCTGCCGCCCATCATGGATCCGGTGTACGGCTATCAGGTGACCAACGTCGAGGCGCAGCAGAGCAGTTCGAGTTCGCTGCTGCACTGGACGCGTCGCATGATCGAGATCCGCAAGCTCAACCCGGCGTTCGGCCTCGGCAGCTACACCGAACTGCCCTCCAGCAACCCCGCGGTGCTGGCCTTCGTGCGCGAGCACGAGGGGGACCTGGTCATGTGCGTGAACAACTTCTCCCGCTTCGCGCAGCCGACCGAACTGGACCTGAGGCGGTACGGCGGGCGGTATCCGGTCGAGCTGATCGGCGGGGTGCGCTTCCCCTCGATCGGCGAGTGGCCGTACCTGCTCACCCTCGCCGGCCACGGCTTCTACTGGTTCCAGCTCCGCCGACCCCCCCGGCTAAGCGGAACCAGGCGGTCGAAGTAACGATCCGGCAGTCGCCACAGGCCCCATCGAAGCCTCCGGGGGCGCGAGTTCGCATCCCGCGCCCCCGGTCGTCTCTGCACCACCGCGTACGGAGAACAGCCCAATGGCCACCCACACGAAGGCGTGACACCCGGGCCCACCGCTCGCGTGCCGCAGCCGCCGCGCCGCCGCAATCCGGAAGACTGACGGACCCGGCCAGACCCGTCGGGCGATCCGCCCAGCTCCTCCGGGGAAAGGGAGTCATGTCCGAAACCTCCCGTTCGCAAGCCCCCCCGCACCGTGACGCCCCGGCCGGCCCCACCGCGGCGGCCGCCCCGCGGGGCCCCGGGGTCCGGAGGACCGCCCTGGGGGTCAGCGAACTCGTCCAGGCGGCCCTGCCGCTGATCGCCGAGTGGCTGCCCACCCAGCGCTGGTACGCCGGGAAGGGCCGGCCGATCACCGGCCTCACCCCCGTCGTCGGCACCCCCCTGCAGGTCGGCGACCCCGCCCTGCTGCACCTGCTGCTCCGGGTCGAGCACGCCGCCACGGCCGGCGCGCCGCACGGCGACCTGTACCAGCTGCTGCTCGGCATCCGTTCGCAGGGCCCGACCGGCATCGAGCCGACCGCCGTGCTCGGCCGGCTCACCCAGGGCCCGTACGACGGGGCGGCGCTCTACGACGCGGTGCACGACCCGGAGCTCACCGGACGGCTGCTGGAGCACCTGGCCACCGGCGACCGGTTCGGCTCGCTGTCCTTCCGCCGCACCCCCGGCTCCGGGCTCCCCACCAACCTGCCCGGCCGCGCCTCCACCGCCGAGCAGTCCAACAGCTCCGTCATCTACGGCACCTCGTACATCCTGAAGCTGTTCCGCCGCGTCCACCCCGGCACCAACCCCGACCTCGAACTGTCGCTCGCGCTCTCCCGGGCCGGCTCGACCCGCATCCCCCGGGTCGCCGCCTGGTTCGAGAGCCGCCTGGAGCGCGCCGAGCCGGCCACCCTCGGGCTGCTCCAGCGCTACCTCCCCGAGGCCGAGGACGGCTGGGAGCTCGCCCTCGACCAGGTGGGCCGGCTGAAGGGCGACCCGTCGCCGGGCAACTTCGCGATCGAGGCGCACCGGCTCGGCCGGGCCACCGCCGAGGTGCACCGGGTGCTCGCCCGCTCGATGCCGGTCGCCCGGCTGGACCGCACCCAGACCCGGCAGCTGGCCACCGCGATGGCCGACCGGCTGGACGGCGCGGTCGCCGCCGTCCCCGGGCTGACGCGCTACCGGGGGGCGCTGCGCTCGGCCTTCCAGCAGATGGCCGACGCCCACCCGGACGGCCTGCCGGTCCAGCGCATCCACGGCGACCTGCACCTCGGCCAGGCCATGCGCACCCCGCACGGCTGGGTACTGCTGGACTTCGAGGGCGAGCCGGCCAAGTCGGTCGCCGAGCGGCGCGAGCCGCAGACCGCGCTGCGGGACGTCGCCGCGATGCTCCGCTCCTTCGACTACGCCGCCGCCCACCTGCTGGCCGGCGGGCCGCCCGACCCGGAGCTGGCGCACCTGGCCGCCGCCTGGGCGCAGCGCAACCGGACCGCCTTCCGCGCCGGCTACACCGCGGGCGGCGGCACCGATCCGGCCGCCTCGCCGGAGCTGATGCGCGCGCTGGAGATCGACAAGGCGGTGTACGAGGTGGTGTACGAGGCCCGGCACCGGCCGAGCTGGCTGCCGATCCCGCTGGCCGCGATCAACCGGCTGGCGCTCACCGTCTGACGTCCCCTCCCTCCGCCCTGCCCCAAGAGAGGTCCTCGCCGTGACGCCGCTCGACCCGCCAGGCCGCACCACCCGCCCCGTGCCGGCCACCTTCCTGGCCGGCCCGGACTCCCCGAAGCGTGAGCCCGCGACCGTCCGGCGGGCCGAGCCGGCGCCCGCCGAGCCCCGATCCGCCGAGCCCCGATCCGCCGCGCCGGTGTCCCCCGGGGCGCTGCGGCTGCCCGAGGCGCCGCTGCCGCCCGGCGAGGTGGCCGCGCTGGCCGCCGCGATCCTGGAGGGCGAGCGCGCCGACGACCTGCCGGC
>NZ_BAAAKJ010000399.1:0-10587 GCF_039527695.1 Kitasatospora putterlickiae | reverse complement strand
GCTGCTCGGCGCCCACCCCGTGCACGGCGGCACCGCGATCCGGGTGCTGCGGCCGTTCGCCGAGCGGGTCGTGGTGGAGACCGAGCAGGGGCCGGTGGAGCTCACCCACCAGCAGGGCGGCCTGTTCACCGGCCTGCTCGCCGCCCCGCAGGCGCCCGACTACCGGCTGCTGGTCGGCTACCCGGGCGGCGAGCCGATCCGCCAGCACGACGGCTACCGCACCCCGCCCACCCTGGGCGAACTCGACCTGCACCTGATCTCCGAGGGCCGGCACGAGCAGCTCTGGCGGGCGCTCGGCTCGCACCCGCGCACCGTGGACGGCGTGGCCGGAACCGCGTTCGCCGTCTGGGCGCCGAACGCCGTCGGCGTGCGGCTGATCGGCGACTTCAACCACTGGGACGGCACCGGCCACCCGATGCGCTCGCTCGGCTCCTCCGGCGTCTGGGAGCTGTTCGTCCCCGACCTCGGCGAGGGCACCCACTACAAGTACGAGATCCACACCCGGCAGGGCTGGGTGCTGGACAAGGCCGACCCGCTGGCCCGCGCCGCGCAGGTCCCGCCCGGCACCGCCTCGGTGGTCACCGCGTCCTCCCACCGCTGGCAGGACGGCGAGTGGATGGCGCGCCGGGCGCGCACCGCGCACCACCGCGCCCCGATGTCGGTGTACGAGCTGCACCTGCCCTCCTGGCGCCCCGACCTCACCACCTACCGCGCCATCGCCGCCGAACTCCCGGGATATCTCAAGGAGTTGAACTTCACCCATGTGGAGTTCATGCCGGTGATGGAGCACCCGTTCGGGGGCTCCTGGGGCTACCAGGTGTCCGGCTACTACGCACCCACCGCCCGGCTCGGCAGCCCGGACGACTTCCGCTTCCTGGTCGACACCCTGCACCAGCACGGCATCGGCGTCATCGTCGACTGGGTGCCCGCGCACTTCCCCAAGGACGACTTCGCGCTCGCCCGCTTCGACGGCGAGCCGCTGTACGAGCCGGCCGACCCGCAGCGCGCCGAGCACCCGGACTGGGGCACCCTGGAGTTCGACTACGGCCGGACCGAGGTGCGCAACTTCCTGGTCGCCAACGCGGTCTACTGGTGCGAGGAGTTCCACGTCGACGGCCTGCGGGTGGACGCCGTCGCCTCCATGCTCTACCTCGACTACTCGCGCGACAGCGGCGGCTGGACGCCCAACCGGTTCGGCGGCCGGGAGAACCTCGACGCGGCCGCCTTCCTGCAGGAGATGAACGCCACCGTCTACCGGCGCTGCCCCGGCGTGATCACCGTCGCCGAGGAGTCCACCGCCTGGGACGGCGTCACCCGGCCCACCGACCAGGGCGGCCTCGGCTTCGGCCTCAAGTGGAACATGGGCTGGATGCACGACTCGCTGGTCTACATGAGCAAGGACCCGGTGCACCGCAGGTTCCACCACAACGAGATCACCTTCTCGATGGTGTACGCCTACTCGGAGAACTACATCCTGCCGATCTCGCACGACGAGGTGGTGCACGGCAAGCAGGCGCTGGTCGCCAAGATGCCCGGCGACTGGTGGCAGCGGCGCGCCAACCACCGCGCCTACCTCGGCTTCATGTGGGCCCACCCTGGCAAGCAACTGCTGTTCATGGGGCAGGAGTTCGCCCAGGGTTCGGAGTGGCACCACGAGCAGGGCCCGCAGTGGTGGGTGCTCGACGAGCAGTGGCCGGCCCACGAGGAGCACCGGGGCGTGCGCCGGCTCGTCCGCGACCTCAACGGGCGCTACCTCGACACCCCGGCGCTCTGGGAGCAGGACACCTCCCCGGCCGGCTTCCGCTGGCTCGACGGCGGCGCCGCCGAGGACAACCTGCTCTCCTTCGTCCGGTACGCCGCCGACGGCACCCCGCTGGTCGCCGTCTGCAACTTCTCCCCCGTCGTCCGGCACGGCCACCGGGTCGGTCTGCCCGAGCTGACCGGCCGCGACCAGCTCTGGGAGGAGATCCTCAACACCGACGCCGAGGAGTACGGCGGCAGCGGGACGGCCAACTCCCGCCCGGTGAAGGCCGAACCGGTCACCTGGAACGGCCAGCCGCGCAGCGCCGAACTGGTCCTGCCCCCGCTGGCGACCCTCTGGCTCCGCCCGGCGTGACGGCCCGCCGCGGCCACTCGGCCGTTCCACGCCCGGCACGCGGCGCGGAACGGCCGGGCGGCCGGGGCCCGGTTCAGGGGGTGGCCGAGGGCGACACCTGATCGCCGGGCCGGGCGGGGGGCTTCGACGGCCCGGGCGTCCAGGGCGAGGGCAGCGACGGCGACGGGCTGCCCTGCTGGTTCTGGCCGGCCTCGGCGGATGCCCGGAAAGAGGCAAGATCGGAGGGGCTGATCGTCCCGCAGGTGATCCTGTAACCGTCTCCCGCAGTCGCCTCATCGTTAATGCATTCGGCTGTCAGCGGGACCGGGTGATCCGGGATCGCGGCGATGACCTGCTGCCACCGCGGGTCGGTCACCAGCGCGGCCAGCTGGTCGGAGGTCAGCGGCGGATCGGCCCGAGTGATGCCCGTCCCGTTCGCCATCGGCTCGCGGTTCCACTCCTCCAGCAACACGTGGTAGCCGCCCGCCGTGTGGAGCGTGGCCGACCACATCTTCGCCCCGGTCGGCTCGCCGCTCCGGTAGTTGGCCTTGTAGATCACCAGCCGTGACCCGTCCGCGGTGATGGTCTGGGTGCACTCGTCGGGCGCGGTGGCGTACGCGCAGCCCTCGCCGTTGTCGGGCCAGCTCGGGCTGTGCGTGATCCAGAACAGGTACTGCGCCCGGCCCTGCCCGTCGTCGTGGACCAGCCGCACCTGCGGGGTGCCGCTCTCCGTCCCGCGCGCCTCGCCGACCTGAACGATCTGACCGGCCGGCAGCAGCCCGGTGAACAGGTCGAGGAACTGCTGACCGGAGACGGGCGCAGCGGTCGTGGCTCCGGCGGTCGGAGCGCCGGCGGCCGAGACGGTCCGCCCGGGGCCGCCGTCGGCCAGACCGGCGACGGCCACCCCGCCCACGCCGACCAGGGCCAGCGCGGCGGCGCCCGCCAGCACCGACATCCGCCGCCGGCGGCGCAGCCGGCGGCCGTACCCCCAGGCGGTGTCGATCAGCGGCTCGGTCTCGGTGTGGAAGGAGTCCGCCGCCCGGGCCATCGCCGTGGACAGGTCCTGCTCGTACCGGGTCTCGGGAATCTCACTGTTCTCGGGCATGCCGGAACCACCGTTCAGGTAGATGGATGGGTCGGTTGGTGAAGCGGGCTCAGCGGTCGGCGAGCTCGCCGATGCTGTCGCCGAGGACGGCGCGGATCCGGCCCAGCGCCCGGACGGTCCGTGTCCTGACGGCGCCCGAACTGCGGTGCAGGACCTCGGCGGTCTCCTCGACGCTGCGGTCCTCCCAGTAGCGCAGGACGAGCACCGCCCGGTCGCCGGGCGAGAGCCTGGCGAGCGCGTCGACCAGGGTCAGCCGCAGCGCCGGGTCGCCCTCGCGGTCGGCGCCGTCCGGTACGGCGTCGACCGGCTGCTCGCCACTGCTGCGCCGGTTGCGGTGCGAGAGGAAGGCCCGGACCAGCACGGTGTGCGCGTAGGCGGCCGGGTTCTCGATCCGGGCCCGCGGGGCGAACCAGGAGGTCCGGTGCCACTGGGCGTAGATCCGCCCGAGCGCCTCCTGCACGAGGTCCTCGGCCAGGTGGGTGTCACCGCCGGTGAGCAGGCAGGCGGTGCGGTACAGGTGCGGCGTGCGGGCCACCGCGAAGGCCCGGAAGTCCTCCTCCGCGCTCCGGCCCTTCGCCGTCCGAAGCTGACTCTCTCGTGCCATCCCGCCGGGCTCCCCTGCCTCGTTTTCCCCTACACCTTGAATGACCCGCGGCGGGCCGGGGATGTTACAGACGCCGTCCGCGCGCGTTGTCCGGCCCACGTTCGGCGACCGCCCACGGCGGAGCCCTCCACAGCGCTAGGGTCCCCGCCGGGGATGTCGGCGGTCGGGCGGGGGGTTCCGGTGGGGATGGTGCTCGGGTGGGCGTATGTGCTTGTGCCGCTGGGGTGTTGGGCGGCACTGGCCCGCACCAGGGCGGTGGGCCTGGCGGTCGCCACGGCGCTGGTCGCCCTGGCGGTGATCCCGGTCGGGCTGGAACGCGAGTGGTTCCACAGCCGGGCCATCGCCGAGTCCCAGTCCGGCTACCCGCTCGCCGCCGGGCTGGTGGTCCTGATCGGCACCCTGGCCGAACGACGGCGGTGCGGCCCCCGGCCGGCCCGGGAGTCCGGCCAGCCGGCCGCCGGGGCGACCATCGTGATCGCCGCCCACTCGCTGATCGGCCTCGTCATCGGCCTGCTCTACCAGCTCGCCGTCCACGAGCCGTTCTCCCCGGAGCGCTCCGAGCTGTCGCTGCCGACCGGTCTGGTCGTCCAGCACGACAGCGGCCCCGACCGCAGCTGCGGCCTGCACGCCTGCCGCCGCGACCTCGTGGTCGTGAGCACCGAGGGCCTGACCGGCGCCGAGGCGGCCCGCCGGCTGCGCGCCCGGCTGGCCGCCGACGGCTGGACCCCCGGGCCCGGCGACACCCTGGTCCACCGGCACGGCTGGCTGCTGGACAAGCGGATCACCCAGCTCTCCCTCACCGAGCGGCCGACGGCGGTGACCGTCCGGCTCACCGGTCCCGACCGCTTTCCCTAGGTCCTCGGGTCCCCGGGCGCCACCGGAACGACCTTCGGCCCCTTGCCGGCCGCCGGGCCGTTCTGCTCGCGAACGGGCGTTCACGGTGCGAAGGTATGGTCGATATGACCACTTCCTGAGACGACGGGACGGAGAGAACCGCGTGGCGCGCAGCGTGTACGTGACCGGGATCGACCGCGGGGACGGTCGGCAGGCGGTGGAGCTCGGGGTCATGGAGCTGCTCACCCGCCGGGTGGACCGGGTCGGGGTGTTCCGGCCCCTGGTGCACGCCCAGGCCCCGGGGGAGGCGGGCTCGGACCACGTGGTCGAGCTGCTGCGCGCCCGGTACCGGCTGGACCTGCCGGCCACCGGGCTCTACGGCCTCACCTACGAGGAGGCCGCCGCGCTGCAGGCCGCGCACGGGCAGGACGAGCTGGTCTCGGTGCTGGTGGACCGGTTCCACGCGCTGGAGCGGCGCTGCCAGGCGGTCCTGGTGCTGGGCACCGACTTCGCCGACACCAGCATCCCCGACGAGCTGGCCTTCAACGCCCGGCTGGCCAACGAGTTCGGCGCCGCCGTGCTGCCGGTGGTCGGAGGGCACGGCGAGGACGCCGACACGGTGATCGCCGAGGTCCGCAACGCCCACCGCGCCTACACCGACCTCGGCTGCGAGACCCTGGCGATGATCGCCAACCGGGTCGCCCCGTCCGCCAAGCAGCCGGTCCAGCGCAAGCTCACCGAGAAGCTGCCGATCCCCGCCTACGTCATCCCCGAAGAGCCGGCGCTGGCCGCGCCGACCGTGGCCCAGCTGGTCGACGCGACCGGCGCCGAGGTGCTGCTCGGCGACGCGGCCGGACTGGCCCGGGACGTCCGCGGCTTCGTCTTCGGCGGCGCGATGCTGCCGACCTTCCTGGACGCGCTGACCGAGGGCGCGCTGGTGGTCACCCCCGGGGACCGCGCCGACCTGGTGGTCGGCGCGCTGGCCGCGCACGCCGCCGGCGCCCCGCCGATCGCCGGCGTGCTGCTCACCCTCGGCCAGCACCCCGGCCCGAACGTGATGGCGCTGGCCGGCCGGCTCGCCCCCGGCACCCCGGTCGCGGTCGTCCCGGAGGGCAGCTGGCTCACCGCCGCCGCGCTGACCCACCTGGAGGGCAGGCTCTCCGCGGCCAGCCCCCGGAAGGCCGAGATCGCCCTCGGCCTGTTCGAACTGCACGTGGACACCGACGAGTTGACCAAGCTGATCGAGGTCGGCCGGTCCGAGCGGGTGACCCCGATGATGTTCGAGCACGAGCTGCTGGAACAGGCCAGGGCGGCCCGCCGGCACGTCGTGCTGCCGGAGGGCACCGAGGAGCGGGTGCTGCGCGCCGCCGAGATCCTGCTGCGCCGCAACATCTGCGACCTCACCCTGCTCGGCGAGGTGGACGCCGTCCGCCGCAAGGCCGCGAGCCTGAGCATCGACCTGCCCGACGCGGGGACGGCTCCCGGCCACCGGAGCGCGGGAGACCCGTCCGCCGACCGCGCCCAGGTGCGGATCGTCGACCCGGCCACCAGCCCGCTGCGCCGCCAGTTCGCCGAGCTGTACGCGAAGCTGCGGGCGCACAAGGGGATGACCGTCGAGCTGGCCCTGGACGTGGTCACCGACGTCTCCTACTTCGGCACCCTGATGGTCCAGGAGGGCATCGCCGACGGCATGGTCTCCGGCGCGGCGCACTCCACCGCCGCCACCATCCGGCCCGCCTTCGAGGTGATCAAGACCTCGCCGGGGGCGGCCATCGTCTCCAGCGTCTTCTTCATGTGCCTGGCGGACAAGGTGCTGGTGTACGGCGACTGCGCGGTCAATCCGGACCCGGACGCCCAGCAGCTCGCCGACATCGCCATCCAGTCGGCCGCCACCGCCGCCCAGTTCGGCGTCGAGCCGCGGGTCGCGATGCTCTCCTACTCCACCGGCACCTCCGGCTCGGGCGCGGACGTCGACAAGGTCCGCAAGGCCACCGAGCTGGTGCGCGAGCTGCGGCCGGACATCCTGGTCGAGGGGCCGATCCAGTACGACGCCGCGGTGGACGCGCGGGTCGCGGCGACCAAGCTGCCGGGCTCGCCGGTGGCCGGCCGGGCGACCGTGCTGATCTTCCCGGACCTCAACACCGGCAACAACACCTACAAGGCGGTCCAGCGCTCGGCCGGAGCGGTCGCCGTCGGGCCGGTGCTCCAGGGGCTGCGCAAGCCGGTCAACGACCTGTCGCGCGGCGCGCTGGTGCAGGACATCGTGAACACGGTGGCGATCACCGCCATCCAGTCGCAGGAGCGCGAGGAGCGGTCGGCATGAGGGCGGGAACGCGGGTTCTGGTGCTGAACGCCGGCTCCTCGTCGGTCAAGTACCAGCTGATCGACATGCTGGACGGCGACCGGCTGGCCTCCGGGCTGGTCGAGCGGATCGGCGAGGCGGGCGGGCGGCTGGTGCACGCCCCGCGCGGCGGCGCGGAGCGGGAGACCGTCCAGGCCTTCCCCGACCACGGCGCGGCGCTCAAGGCGGTCGCCGAGGAGCTGGCCGCCGACGGGCTGGGGCTGGACTCGCCCGAGCTGGCGGCGATCGGCCACCGGGTGGTGCACGGCGGGCTGCGGTTCACCGAGCCGACGGTGATCACCGACGACGTGCTCAAGGAGATCCGCCGGCTGATCCCGGTGGCTCCGCTGCACAATCCGGCCAACATCACCGGCATCGAGGTGGCCCGGGGGCTGCGGCCCGACCTGCCGCAGGTGGCCGTCTTCGACACCGCCTTCCACGCCTCGATGCCCGAGTACGCCGCCCGGTACGCGATCGACAAGGCCGTGGCCGACGAGCACCGGGTGCGCCGCTACGGCTTCCACGGCACCTCCCACCAGTACGTCTCGCGGGCCACCGCGCGGCTGCTCGGCAAGGACCCGGCCGAGGTCAACGTGATCGTGCTGCACCTGGGCAACGGCGCCTCCGCGTCGGCGGTGAGCGGCGGGCGCTGCGTCGACACCTCGATGGGCCTGACCCCGCTGGAGGGCCTGGTGATGGGCACTCGTTCGGGTGACATCGACGCGGGCGTGGTCTTCCACCTGCACCGGGTGGGCGGGCTGTCCATCGACGGCATCGACGACCTGCTCAACCGCCGCAGCGGTCTGCTGGGCCTGTGCGGCGACAACGACATGCGCGAGATCATGCGCCGCGCCGACGAAGGCGACGCGGACGCGAGGCTGGCCTTCGACGCGTACGTCCACCGGGTGCGCAAGTACATCGGCGGGTACTACGCGGTGCTCGGCCGGGTGGACGCGATCGCCTTCACCGCGGGCGTCGGGGAGAACGCGGCGCCGGTGCGGGCGGCCGCCACGGCCGGACTGGAGGAGCTCGGCATCGCCGTCGACCCGGAGCTCAACTCGGTACGCTCGCGCGAGCCGAGGATCATCTCCCCCGCCCTGCTCCCCTCGGGGGGCAGCGCTCGGGTGGCGGTCGCCGTCGTCCCCACCGACGAGGAGCTGGAGATCGCCCGGCAGGCCTTCGCCCTGGTGCACCGGTCGTCCGAAAACTGACCCCCCGTCGTCTCGTTCCGCGGACTCCTGGTCGGCGATTCCTCTCCATTCGCGCCGAATGCACCAATAACACGAACGGATAGACTGATCGATATGCGCCGAGCGAAAATTGTCTGCACCCTGGGTCCCGCGACGGACTCCTACGAACAGCTCAAGGCCATCGTCGAAGCGGGCATGAACGTCGCCCGACTGAACATGAGCCACGGCTCCCACCCGGAGCACGAGGAGCGGTACCGCAAGGTCCGCCAGGTCTCGGAGGACACCGGCAAGACCATCGGCGTTCTGGCCGACCTCCAGGGCCCCAAGATCCGTCTGGCGACCTTCGCCAACGGCCCGGTGACCGTCGACAACGGCGACGAGTTCACCATCACCACCGAGGACGTCCCCGGTGACCAGCACATCTGCGGAACCACCTACAAGGGCCTGCCCGGCGACGTGAAGCCCGGCGACCCGGTCCTGATCAACGACGGCGTCATCGCCCTGGAGGTCGTCAGCGTCGACGGCCCGCGCGTGAAGACCGTGGTCGTCGAGGGCGGCGTGCTCTCGAACAACAAGGGCATCAACCTCCCCGGCGCGGCCGTCAACGTGCCCGCCCTGTCCGAGAAGGACAAGGAGGACCTGCGCTTCGCCCTGCGACTGGGCGTCGACATGGTCGCCCTCTCCTTCGTCCGCAACGCCGCGGACATCAAGGACGTGCACGAGGTCATGGACGAGGTCGGCATCCGGGTGCCGGTCATCGCCAAGATCGAGAAGCCGCAGGCCGTCGAGGCGATGGAGGAGATCGTCCTCGCCTTCGACGCGATCATGGTGGCGCGCGGCGACCTGGCCGTCGAGTACCCGCTGGAGCGGGTGCCGCTGGTCCAGAAGCAGCTGATCACCCTGGCCCGCCGCAACGCCAAGCCGGTCATCGTCGCCACCCAGATGATGGAGTCGATGATCCACGCCTCGCGCCCGACCCGCGCCGAGGTCTCCGACGTCGCCAACGCCATCCTGGACGGCACCGACGCGGTCATGCTGTCCGCGGAGTCCAGCGTCGGCAAGTACCCGGTCGAGACCGTCCGCACCATGAGCCGGATCTGCGAGAAGGCCGAGGAGGAGCTGGTCTCGCAGGGCCTCCAGCCGCTCAACCCGGGCCGCAAGCCGCGCACCCAGGGCGGCTCCATCGCCCGCGCCGCGTGCGAGCTGGGCGACTTCCTGAACGGCAAGGCGCTGGTCGCGTTCACCAAGTCCGGTGACACCGCGCGCCGGCTCTCCCGCTACCGCTCGCCGATCCCGGTGATCGCCTTCACGCCGGACCACGCCACCCGCAACCAGCTCTCGCTGAGCTGGGGCGTCGAGGCGCACGTGACCGAGCAGGTGGAGACCACCGACGAGATGGTCGCGCAGGTCGACCGCGAGCTGCTGCGCATCACCGACCTGAGCGCCGGCGACACCGTGATCGTCACCGCCGGCTCGCCCCCCGGCATCCCCGGCAACACCAACATGGTCCAGGTGCACCACCTGGGCACCCGCACCGCGTAAGGCGGCGCGGAACACGCCCGTGGGGCGGCCCCTCCATCCGGAGGGACCGCCCCACGGGCGTTTCGCGGGTCCGGGATCAGGCGTTCCCGGGGTAGGGCAGGTCGTCGTTGTAGAGCCGCATCCCGGGGATCCTCAGGGTGCCGCCGAACTGGCCCGACTGGATCGCGGTCACCCCGGTCAGCTCGATCCACAGCGGCACCTGGAGCTGTCCGATCAGGTCGTACAGCCACTGCGGCAGCGGGCCGTCCGGGGTGAGGGTGAGCTCGCCCAGGTCGATCGGGACCGGCAGGCCGAGCACCTTGGACAGGTGGCCGGAGAGCCGCTCCACGTACATGGTGACCGGGCCCTCGCGCATGGTCGAGACCGAGCCGGGCGCGCCCTTGACGTGGAAGGTCTTGCCGTTGCCCTCCAGCGTCGACATGTGCAGGTTCTCGATGTCGACGCTCTCCACCTCGAACTTCAGCACCCGCTTGGTGCCGGTGGGCGTCTGGACGTTGACCACGCCGAGCAGCACGGCGTGGTTCAGGGCGAGCCGGGTGGTCTGCAGGGTCCAGTTCTGGTCCGGCACCAGGATCGGGTTGTCGGCCGGCTTGCCACCGGGGGCGAGCGCCTTGGTGTCGACCAGGCAGTTCGGGTCCTTGGACGGGGTGGCCGAGGGGCCGCCGGACGCGGTCGGCTTCGCGGCGGCGGTCGGCTTCACGGAGGCCGACGGCTTCGCCGCCGTGGACGGGATGCCGGACGGCTCGGGGGCGGGCGGCGTCGCTGGCGCGGTCGGCGCGTTCGAGGCGGCCGGCGTCGTCGGCGCGGGCGTGCCCGGGGTGGCGGAGGGCGTGCCCGTCGGGGCCGGGGGCTCGGCGGTCGGGGTCGGGGCGGCGG
>NZ_BAAAKJ010000398.1:1752-3531 GCF_039527695.1 Kitasatospora putterlickiae | reverse complement strand
CGCCGATCCCGTTGCAGGAACTGGACGAGTAGGCCGCAAGACGTGATGTGCGCCCCGACCAAGCGCGGTCGGGGCGCACGACGGTGGCGTCCGCCGGGGCGACTGTGACTGGACGTCCGGAGCGGACGCCAAAGCAGTTGTCAGTGGCCGACCTTAGGATCACCGGATGGCATTCCGATCCAGCTTTTCACTCTGCCGCATGGTCGGGGCGGCAAAGGAAATCACCGATCACGCGAGCGTTCTGCAACGCATCGACGAGGTGCTGCGAATCATGGGGGTGGACCGCACATACGGCAAGGGCCGGTCGTTGGTGGATGCCCTGGAACGTGTGGCCCAAGAGGCCATCCTCTGCGGTGATTTCGGGCTGGCACAACGCTTCCAGCGGTTCGCCGGCTACGCCAGGGGAGAGCTGTTCCTCGAAGTCGTGGAGGGGTACTACGACGAGAAGGCGCGCCGGCGCGGCGAGGAGTACATGCGGAGGATGGTCGCGTTCGGCGCCGGCCGGGCGGTCGCCGCTCTCGACGTGCTCTGTCGTGACAACCCGGACGCGACAGCTGTGGATGCCCGTGATCTCTTCCGTGGAATCGCCAGGTCCGAGGATCATCTGGGCGTCGAGGCCGGGGAGGGCGGAATCCAGCTCTCCACGCAGGAGGCGAGACGCCTGCAGCGGTATGGCCACATGGAGGTGGTCCTGCGGAGCCTGCCGCAGCTGGCCTCTGCAGAGGCTGCCCGGTTGGTGGGGGAGGTCCTTGCGGATGCGGACGCGGGGCTGCTGGCCCAGTTCCTTGAGCTCAAGGCCAGGCGGGCCAGTCTCGCGGCGCTGAGGGCGGCGGTGGACGAGCCCACCAGCTCCGAGAGTGCTCTTCACGCCTGTCTGAAGAATCAGGAGTGGATCTTCGGCGGGGCCTACGTGGGCGAGTTGGCGCGCCGCCAGTACACCCCGGACACCATCCTGGACATCCCGCTCCTGCGTGCTGACGGTTCCCTGCACGTCGTTGAACTCAAACGCGCCAATGTCGGGACCTTGGTCATTCGACGCAACGGGCATCTGATGCTGGGCGCGCCGCCCCACCAGGCGGTTTCACAGGCCCAGAACTACCTGCGGACCCTGGACGAGAACCGGCGGACCATCCTCGCCGACTTCGGGGTCGACAGCCGTCGGGCCTCGGCGACCATCGTGATCGGCCACTCGCGCTACGTGGGAGGGGACATCACACCCCAGGAAGTCGCGGAGACGTTGCGTACCTACAACACGCATGCCACCCGAATAGAAGTGATCACTTACGAGACCCTGCTGGATTCGGCGGCTCGGATGCTGGCGCTGTCGTCTGCGCAGCAGGACTCCGAATCGGCCGAGGAGTACGAGGAGTCTGAGGCATGACCGACACCCCACCCGCGATCGAGCAGCTCCTGGCCCGCCTCTGCGGTGGCTCGATCACTGCGAGGGACTATGTGGGCTACTTCCTGAACGAGCATGGCGAGGAGCTCGTCTTCGCCCAGCGCCCAGGAGAGAAGACGGCTCGGCTCTGGCACAGCGATGCGGACTGGGAGATGTTCCACGTCGGCGATCACTCGATACGGGTCGGCGAGGTCATGGACGGGATGATCACTGTAGAGGGCTTGATCATCAACCAATCCGAGGCGACCTGGCTGTCCTCGTGCCTGGCTGCATCCCGACACCTGCGTCGGCGACAGCTATGAGGCGCTGATGGTCGGGACCACATCGCGCGGCCCTGACCACGTCGGCTCCTGTCACCGCTGGTGCCAGCGGTGACAGCC
>NZ_BAAAKJ010000398.1:0-1721 GCF_039527695.1 Kitasatospora putterlickiae | reverse complement strand
GAGACGACGAAGGCCCGGGCCGCGTGATGCGGTACGGGCCTTCTGCCGGCGGAGGATACGAGATTCGAACTCGTGAGGGGTTGCCCCCAACACGCTTTCCAAGCGTGCGCCCTAGGCCTCTAGGCGAATCCTCCGAGGGAGAGCTTAGTACATGTTTCGGGGTGGTCGCGACCACGTATGTCGCAGGTGAGGGGTCGGGGTGGCCTGCGGATGCGGGGGTGGGGTGGTGGTGGAGGGGTGGGGTCTGGATCCGGTAGAGTGGGGGGCAGCCCCTCGTGTGGCGTTATCTCTCTGAATCCCCCCAGGGCTGGAAGGCAGCAAGGGTAGGAGGGCTCTGGCGGGTGCGCGGGGGGTCTTTGCGTTCCCGGGGGTATGCGGGGTGCCCGGGGGTGAGGGGCGACGCGTTTGTCGGTCCGTCCCGATATCGTCGGTGGTGTGTCCCTAGCCCTGTACCGCCGCTACCGCCCCGAGACCTTCGCGGAGGTCATCGGGCAGGAGCACGTGACCGCTCCGCTCCAGCAGGCCCTGCGCAACAACAGGGTCAACCACGCGTACCTGTTCAGCGGCCCGCGCGGCTGCGGCAAGACGACGAGTGCGCGCATCCTGGCCCGCTGCCTGAACTGTGAGCAGGGGCCGACGCCGACGCCGTGCGGCGAGTGCCAGTCCTGCCAGGACCTCGCCACGGGCGGGCCCGGGTCGATCGACGTGATCGAGATCGACGCCGCCTCGCACGGTGGTGTGGACGACGCGCGTGAGCTGCGTGAGCGGGCGTTCTTCGCGCCGGTGCACAGCCGGTACAAGATCTTCATCCTGGACGAGGCGCACATGGTGACCTCGGCCGGCTTCAACGCGCTGCTGAAGGTGGTGGAGGAGCCGCCGGAGCACCTCAAGTTCATCTTCGCGACGACCGAGCCGGAGAAGGTGATCGGGACGATCCGGTCCCGGACGCACCACTACCCGTTCCGGCTGGTGCCGCCCGGCACGCTGCGCGACTACCTGACCGAGGTCTGCGGCCGGGAGGGGATCCAGGTCGAGGACCCGGTGTTCCCGCTGGTGGTGCGGGCGGGGGCCGGGTCGGTGCGTGACTCGATGTCGGTGATGGACCAGCTGCTGGCCGGCGCGGGCGAGGGCGGGGTCACGTACCAGATGGCCACCGCGCTGCTCGGGTACACGGACTCGGCGCTGCTGGACGAGGTGGTGGACGCGTTCGCCGCGCACGACGGGGCGACGGTGTTCCAGGTGATCGACCGGGTGGTCGAGGGCGGGCACGACCCGCGGCGGTTCGTCGCGGACCTGCTGGAGCGGCTGCGCGATCTGGTGATCCTCGCCACAGTGCCGGACGCGGGGGAGAAGGGGCTGATCGACGCCCCGGCGGACCGGATCGCGGTGATGCAGGCGCAGGCGGACGGGTTCGGGGCGGCCGAGCTGAGCCGGGCGGCGGACATCGTCAACACCGGGCTGACGGAGATGCGCGGCAACGCGGCGCCCAGGCTGCAACTGGAGCTGATCTGTGCCCGGGTGATGCTGCCCGGCGCGTACAGCGACGAGCTGTCGTTGCAGGCGCGGTTGGACAAGTTGGAGCGCAGGGCCGCGGCCGGGGGGATGGCGGGCGGCGTGGCCGGGGGACTGGCCGGCGGGATGGCGGCGGTCGCTCCGGTGGCGATGCCGTCGGCGCCGGTGGTGATGCCGGAGGTGCAGCAGCAGCCGGTGCAGCCTGCCCC
>NZ_BAAAKJ010000397.1:0-5462 GCF_039527695.1 Kitasatospora putterlickiae | reverse complement strand
GGCTGCGACAGGGGGGCGGGCGCGCATGGCGGCCATCGAACGCCGCGCCCGCGCGCCCGGCGGCCCCGACACGGCGCCCGGACGGACGACAGCACCCGATCGGGGTACGTCCGGGCCGCTACAGCCCCAACTCGAACCAGACGATCTTGCCCTTGGGCGTGCGCCGGCTGCCCCAGCGTTCGGCGAGCAGGCTGACCAGCTGGAGCCCGCGCCCGCCCTCGTCGGTCTCGTGCGCGCGCCGCTGCCGGGGCTGGGCGTAGCCGTCGTCCCAGACCTCGCACACCATGGTCCGGTCGCGCAGCAGCCGCAGCCGGATCTCGCCCCGGCCGTGCCGCAGCGCGTTGGTGACCAGCTCGCTGACCAGCAGTTCGGTGGTGTCGACCAGCTCGTCCAGGCCCCGGGCGAGCAGCCAGCTGCACGCGGCCTCGCGGGCCTTGGCGACCGAGGTGGGCTCGGGCGGCAGGAACCACTGGCCGACGGCGTCCGCCGGGAAGGCGTGCACCTTGGCCATCAGCAGCGCGATGTCGTCCTCGCCGTGGTGCGGGTTGAGCTCGCCGAGGACGTGGTCGCAGAGGTCCTCCAGGCCCTTGCCGCCGTCGGAGAGCGCGGTGCGGAAGGCCTTCAGGCCCTCGTCCAGCTGGTGCTTGCGGCTCTCCACCAGGCCGTCGGTGTAGAGGCCGAGCACGGCGCCGTCCGGGAGGGTCAGCTCGACCTCCTCGAAGGGCTCGCCGCCGACGCCTAGCGGCAGTCCTGGCGGGACGTCCAGCATCCGGGCCGGCTCGCCGGGGCCGAGCAGGACGGGCGGCAGGTGGCCGGCGTTGGCGAAGGTGCAGCGGCGGGTGACCGCGTCGTACACGGCGTAGACGCAGGTGGCCAGGTAGACCTCGCGGGCCTCCTCGTCGGCGGTGGAGGTGAGCCGCCCGTACGGGTTGGAGCGGCCGGTCGGCGCGGTGTCGTCGCCGAGGCCGCGGGCGATCTCGTCCAGCGCGGCGAGCACCTCGCCGGGCTCCAGGTCGAGCATGGCCAGGGTGCGCACGGCGGTGCGCAGCTGGCCCATGGCGACGGCGGCGCGCAGGCCGCGGCCCATGACGTCGCCGATGACCAGGGCGGTGCGGTTGCCGGGCAGCGGGATGACGTCGAACCAGTCGCCGCCGACCTCGGTGTTGTTGTTGCTGGGCAGGTAGCGGCAGGCGATCTCCAGGCCGCTGGCGACCGGGTTGCCCGGGGGCAGCAGGCTGCGCTGGAGGATCAGCGCGCGCTCGTGCTCGCGGCGGTAGAGCCGGGCGTTGTCGATGCAGACGGCGGCGCGGGCGACGAGTTCCTCGGCGATGGCGACGTCGCGGGCGTCGAAGGGCTCGCTGCCGATCGCCCGGGAGAGCTGGACCAGGCCGAGCACCTGGTCGCGGGCGACCAGCGGGACGATCAGGGTGGAGCGCAGCAGCGGGTCCGGGCCGGGCTCGGGGACGACGCTGCGGCCGGTGCGCAGCGCCCGGGCGTGCGGGGAGCGGCGCGGGTAGCAGAGGGTGCCGCCGGCCTCGGCGATGGGCAGGCCGGTGACCGAGCCCAGCACCGAGGAGGCGCCGCCGACCACGCTGGAGACGGCGACCCGGCGCAGTTCGCCGCTGCCGTCGGTGAGCACGTTGTCGCCGAGCCGGCCGGCGCTGGGCACGGTCTCGCCGGAGAGCAGCGCGGTGTAGAGGTCGACGGTGGCGAGGTCGCAGAACGGCGGGACGACGACGTCCAGCAGTTCCTTGGCGGTGGTCTCCAGGTCGAGGGTGGAGCCGATGTGGGCGCTGGCCTCGTTGAGCAGCGCGAGGTTGCGGCGCACGCCGTCGGCCTCGCGTTCGGCGACGTGCCGGCTGGTGACGTCGGAGACCTGTCCGGCGACGCCCATCGGCTGGCCGGCCGCGCCGTTGAGGCGGTAGAGCGAGACGGCCCAGAGCCGGTTGCCCTCGCGGGTCGGGACGGCGGCGTGGAAGCGCAGGTCGAAGACGGGCTCGCCGCTGGCGAGGACCTTGCGCAGGGCCGCGGTGAGCCGGTCGGCCTCGGAGCCGGGGAAGATGTCGTGCGCGGTCAGGCCCTCCAGGTCGGTGGGGGCGAGGCCCAGCCCGGAGGCGAAGGCGTCGTTGACGCGCTGGAGGCGGAGCCGGTCGTCGAAGAGGACGAAGCCGGTCGGGGTCTGGCCGAAAACCGCCTCCGAGGCGGCCAGATCCGTCTCGATCCGGCGCAGCCGGCCGAGGTCGACCGCGAGGCAGGTGGCGCCGGCGGTGGGCAGCTCGCTGTCCGGCATGAGGTACAGCTCGGCCAGGCCCTCGCCGCCGTCGGCGTGCCGGTACGGGGTGGTGCCGACCCACTCCTCGCCGGCCAGGGTGCGCTCCAGCCGGGCGCGGCCGCGCTGCCAGAGCTCGCGCGGGACGAAGGTGGTCACCGGGTCGGCGCCGACCGCCTCGGCGGCGGGGACGCCGAAGAACTCGGCCGCGCGGTCGCTCCACTGGCTGATCCGGCCGTCGGGGCCGATCGCGAAGGTGGCGACCCGGATGTAGTCGTAGATCGAGCCCGGGTCCCCGGCACCCCACCGCTGCTCCTCGGCCGCCGGGCGCGGGGCGCAGACGGGTGCGGGCAGGTGGTGGTGGGCAGGGGCGGGCACGTGTTGGGCGCCGGCCTGCCCGGGTACAGCGGCATGACCGCTGTTGCTCGGCGCATTGCGCGCCGGGGTGCTGTTCACGGACCGACCCCTCCAAACCCGCGACCGTCCGGATGTCGAGAAGACCGAGTATTCATCATCGAGGGGTACGTTCACACGCCCTCAACATCACAACATCAGATCGGGCGAAGGTTTTTGTCCTACCGCCCGCGCAACCACAATGCCACGCTCGCGCCCCCTGCCGGAGCGCGCGCTCCCCCGGACCGTCCCGCCGGCGGGCTCAGCCGCCGACCGCCTCCGCCTCGGGGGTGCCCGGCAGCGCCTGCTCGAACCAGACCACCTTGCCCATCCCCTCCGCCCTGGCGCCCCAGTGCAGGGCCAGCCTGGTCACCAGTTCCAGCCCCCGCCCGCCCTCGTCCGCCTCGGCCGCGTGCCGCTCGCGCGGCGGGTCCGGCAGCGGGTCGGAGATCTCCACCAGCAGCGTCTCGCCGAGTGTCAGCCGCACCCCGATCGGCGCGCTGGCGTACCGGACGGCGTTCGTGACCAGCTCGCTGACCAGCAGCTCCGCGGTGTCGGTCAGCTCCTCGACGCCCCACTCGACGAGCGTCGCGCGGACCAGCCGGCGGGCCCGGGAGACGGCGGTCGGCTCGGCGGGCAGCGTCCAGCCCGCCGTCGGGGTGCCGGCCCGCCCGTGGCCGAGCCGGGCCAGCAGCAGTGCCACGTCGTCCGGCTCGCGGCCCTGCTCCATGGTGTCCAGCACCGCCTCGCAGGCCGCCTGGATCGACGCGTAGGGCGCCTGGAGCACCGTGAGCAGCCGGCCCAGGCCCACGTCGAGGTCCTTGTCCCGGGACTCCACCAGGCCGTCGGTGCACAGCGCCAGCAGGCTGCCCTCGGGGATCTTCAGCTCGACGGCCTCGAACGGGACTCCGCCGACCCCGAGCGGGGCGCCGGAGGGCAGCTCCAGGATCCGGCCCGTGCCGCCGGGCAGCGGGCCGCCGTCGCGGGTCGGCCCGTCCACGCCGTCGCCCGGCACCACCAGCACCGGCGGGATGTGGCCGGCCTTGGCGGCGGTCAGGGTCGCGGTGGCCGGGTCGAACACCGCGTAGACGCAGGTGGCGAGCAGCGCCTCGTCCGGGCCCTGGGCGAGGTCGTCGGCCAGCTCGTGGACGTGCCGCAGCAGCACGTCCGGCGGCAGGTCGAGGGCGGCCAGCACCCGGACGGCGGTGCGCAGCCGGCCCATCGTCGCGGCGGCCCGCAGGCCGTGGCCCATCACGTCGCCGACCACCAGCGCGGTCCGGTCGCCGGGCAGCGGGATGACGTCGAACCAGTCGCCGCCGACCTCAGTGCCGCTGCTGCCGGGCACGTAGCGGTAGGCGACCTCGACGCCGGTGGGCTGCGGCACCTGCTGCGGCAGCAGGGTGCGCTGGAGGGTCAGGGCGGCGGTGCGCTCGCGGGCGTACAGCCGGGCGTTGTCCAGCGAGGAGCCGGCCCGGTCCGCCAGCTCGACGGTGAACGCCAGGTCGTCCCGGTCGAAGCCCTCGCGGTAGCCGGCCCGGCTGACCAGCAGCAGGCCGATCACGATGCCCCGGGCCCGCAGCGGCACCACCAGCATCGAGTGCACGCCCAGGTCGTGCGCGGCCTGCATCTTGGGGTCGCCGGCGTAGGTGACGTCGCTCAGCTGGTCGGCGCCGGAGAGCAGCTCGGGGACGCCGGTGCGCAGCACCCGGCCGCAGGCGGAGTCCTCGGCGAAGGTGATCCGGGCGCCGCGCCGCAGCATCACCTCCACCTCGGGGCCGTCCTGGACGGAGGCGGTGCCGAGCTGGAGCAGCGAGGTGCGGCGGTCGTGGCCGTGCCGGGGCAGGTCGTCACCGTGCGCGACGGCCTGCAGCAGGATGACGGCGGCGTGGTCGGTCAGCCTGGGCACCACCGCGCTGGCCAGTTCCTGCGCGATCCGCGAGGCGTCCAGCAGGTCGCCGACCCGGGAGCCGAACTCGTTGAGCAGCGAGAGCCGGCGGCGGGCGTGCTCGACCTTGGCCACCGCCCGGTAACGCTCGGTGACGTCCATCACGGTGCCGGAGATGCCGAGGACCCGGCCGGCGCGATCGGTCATCCGGCTGTAGGAGATCGAGCGGTAGCCGGAGCGGGCGGTGACCGGCGAGGCCAGGGTGACGTCGATGACCGGCTCGCCGGTGGCCAGCACCTGGCGCTGGATCGCGGTGATCTCGTCGGCGGCCCGCTCGGGCAGGGTCTCGCCGACGGTGCGGCCGACGTGGTCCTCCGGTGTGACGCCGTTCATCTCGGCGAGGGTGCGGTTGACGGCGGTGTAGCGCAGATCGGTGTCGAGGATCGCGATGCCCAGCGGGGACTGCTCGAACAGCGCGTCGCGCACCGCGAGGTCCCGCTCCACCGCCCGGACGGCCTCCGCCTCGGACAGGTTGACCTGGAGGAACGGGGTGCCGTCGCCGTCCACCAGGAGCGAGATCCGGGCGTCCACCAGCACCGGGGCGCCCTCGCGGTCGCGCAGCTCGGCCGGCCCGGACCAGCGGCCGTGCCGCAGGGTGTCCTGGATCGCGGTCCGGATCCGGGCCACCTGGTCGTCGTCGGGGACCAGCTCGTCGATCCGGCGGCCGACCAGCAGCTCGTTCGGCCAGCCGAGCAGCTCCTCGGCGGCGGGGCTCCAGAGCACCACGCGGCCGGCGGTGTCCAGGATCGCGATGGCCACCCGGACCACGTCGAAGAGGCTGCCGCCCTCCGCGCGGTCGCCGCCCAGCGCGCCGGGGGCGTCCGGGACGGCGCGCGGGCCGCCCGGGAAGGGCCG